>JAVYWU010000001.1:0-26109 GCA_038877355.1 Candidatus Micrarchaeaceae archaeon
TCAAATTATAATCGAGGTGTTAAAATGAAAGGTAAAATGAATGTAATAAATGCAAATACATATTATCAATATGCTCTAAGGGCATTCATGATAGCAGTTGCAGCATTTTCTGTTGTTAGCATGCTTTCTTACTCACAAGCTAGTCCGATAGGTAATAATATTGCTGCCAGTGTTTCTACAACGATATGCCCAATATATACTGCAGTGCAAAACACAATACTTGTGGTGGGTTTGATATTGTTAGTGCTTGGTGGTGCACTTTATGGTGGTGCGCACATACTCCCTGGCCAACAAAAAGGTAGTTTACAAGGGTATGGTTTGGGCATGATAACTGGAGGTGTAGTGGGAGTCATTCTTGCATTATCTGCAAGTACAATATTGGCTTTGGTAACAGGTAAAACCGTTACTTGCTCATAATCATAAATCTATAAATTAAACTTTGTTGCACAAGTGTTGTTTGTGCAACTTTGTTTTATTTTTAATTTTCTTGGGTGTTTGTTACGGTAAATGTGATTAGCTATTCATTTGCTTCATATATTAAAAATATAAAATTGTTGCTCTTTTTTTCAATACCTTTTATAATGCAAAGAAATAATTATAGAAAAGCTTATCATTCGTAACTAATTAATATACCTTGTAATAAAATATAATATAGGTCGATAAAATGATTAGGCAACCTATAATATGCGTTATGGGTCATGTTGATCACGGCAAAACGACTCTTCTCGATAAAATAAAAAATTCAACTATAGCTGCAAAAGAGGCAGGGGGGATAACGCAGCATATAGGCGCAAGTGAAGTACCTGTAGAGGTTATAAAGAAACTCTGTGGATCTATTCTTAATAAAATGAATGTTAATTTAATTATACCTGGTCTTCTATTTATTGATACACCAGGTCATGAAGCTTTCACAAACTTGAGAAAAAGAGGAAGCAGTGTTGCAGATTTAGCAATACTTGTTGTAGATGTGACAAAAGGCTTTGAACCTCAAACAATAGAAGCAATAGATATACTTAAAGAATATAAAACACCTTTTGTAGTTGCTGCAAACAAAGTTGATTTAATAACAGGTTGGATACAATCTAATTCAAACAGTATAGACGAAGCAATGCAGAAACAGACTAAGCAAGTTTCTGCAAGACTTGACTCAATGCTTTATGACTTAATTGGAAAGCTTGGCGAACTTGGCTTTTCAAGCGAACTTTATACAAGAATAAATGATTTCAAAAAAGAAATAGCTATTATACCTATAAGTGCAAAAACTGGTGAAGGTATTGCAGAACTGCTTGTTCTTGTAAGCGGTTTGGTGCAGCGTTATCTTTCCGAATCCTTGAAAATAGAAGTAAATGGTCCAGGTAAGGGCAGCATACTGGAAAAGAAAGAAGTAAAAGGTCTTGGAATGACAATAGATGCAATAATATATGATGGTTCACTTCATATAAATGATACTATTGCATTTGCTTCTCCTGATTCTATAAAACTAGCTAAAATAAAAGCTTTGCTGAAGCCAAAGCCTTTAGAAGACACTCGCGATTCTGTAAGTAAATATTTCTCAGTAAATGAAGTAAATGCTGCGTGCGGCGTAAAGATAAGTGCAAATAATTTAGAAGACGCCCTTGCTGGTTCTCCAATAATACAAGTTACAGATAAAGATTACGAAAAAGAAATAAAAGGCGAAATAGGAAGCATATTTGAAGTTGAAAAAGAAGGAGTTGTGCTGAAAACAGATTCAATAGGTAGCCTTGAAGCCATATCTAGATTACTTAATTCTGCTGGATTTTCGATAAGTAAAAAAGGCTTAGGTGATGTATCAAAGTCGGATGTGCTTGATGCATTTACAATGTATGCATCTAATCCTTCACAAGCAGTAGTGCTAGCTTTTAATGTTATGATTGATCAAGAAGCATTTGAGCTTGCATCTTCTATAGGAATAAAAATCATACAGAGCAATATAATATACAGCCTTATTGATGAATATACTGCTTGGCATGATGAGATAGGAAAAAATACAATGGAAAGGCTTGAAATGAGACTTGTTTTTCCTGGCTTGCTTGAAGTGCTTCCAAACGCATGTTTTCATGTTTCTCACCCTGCAATATTTGGTGTTCGTGTTTTGCAAGGAAGAATAAAACCAGGTTATCTACTTATTAATATTTCTGGGGCTGTGGTAGGTAAAATAAAAGAAATACAAAACGATAAGCAGGTGATGGAGATAGCTAGGGAAGGTGATGAAGTTGCAATTTCTATGGATGAGCCAACATTTGGCAGGCAGATAAAAGAAGGAGATACTCTTTATACAAGGGTCAAGGATGATGATGAAAAACTTTTTTCAAATCAATTTTCAAATGTGCTTAATACTTCTGAAAAAGATCTGCTTGAAAAGATAAAAGAAATAAAGAAAAATGCAAAGGCATATACATAAATTGAAATAGCCTATAAATAAAACCTACTAATCTTTTTATTACTTTGCATATGAAAAGAAATTAGTGATAAGCATGGAGATAAAAACCGTTTACTCAGGGAAAAATGTGCAATCTGACAGTCCTATAGAATACGTTGAACGAAAAGGCAAAGGGCATCCAGATACTCTTATAGATGGCATAGTTGAAAGGGCAAGCATAGAAATAAGCAAAGCGTATATTGAACAATTTGGTAGCATACTTCATCATAATCTTGATAAAGGTTTAATAGTAGGAGGTAATTCTTCTGTTACATTTGGAAAAGGTGAAATAATAAGACCAATTGAAATTATACTTGCAGGTAGGGCAACCAGATCTTATGAAGGCAAGAATATACCTGTTGATGAAATTGTAAAAAAAGCTGCTGCTGATTACCTGCAAGAAAACACTAGATTCCTTGATATAGAAAAAGAAGTCAAATATGTTACTAAAATAGACAACGGCTCTGCAGATTTAAATAGCGTTTTTATGCGTAAGAATGTTGTGCCCCTTGCAAATGACACTTCTTTTGGAGTTGGTTTTGCGCCATTTACTGAAACAGAAAAGCTATCACTTGAAGCAGAAAAATATTTGAACAGTACAGAATACAAGAGAAAAATGCCTGCAGTGGGAGAAGATATAAAAGTCATGGGTATAAGAGAAGGAGACAAGATTGTGCTAATGGTTGCAATTGCTTTTATATCAAAATTTATAGGCAGCATTGATGAATATAAGAATTACAAGGAAAAGGTCAGAGAAGATTTGCTCAAATTTGCCAAAACTATTACAAAGAAGCAAGTTGCTGTTGAGATAAACAATGGCGATTCTTATGAAACCAATGCGGTATATTTGACGAAATCCGGATTAAGTTGCGAAGCAGGGGATGACGGTTCGGTTGGAAGAGGTAATAGAGCTAATGGACTTATAACGCCTTTTAGATACATGACTCTTGAGGCAGCAGCAGGAAAGAATCCTGTAAATCATGTTGGGAAAATATATAGTGTGCTTAGCAATGATATTGCAAATTCAATAATAGCAGAGAACAACGAAATAAAAGAATGTACTGTATATATTGTATCGCAGATTGGCAGGCCAATAAACGAGCCAAAAAACTTGACAATATCTATGGCTGCAGATAGCAAAGAAGCATTTGAACATGCAAAAAAAGAAGCAGAAAGCATAGCAGAAAATATTATAAGCATAATAAATGAATTTCCAAATGCGATAATATCCGGCAAATATAAAATCGTGTAATTGCAATTGAATTAGAAAAATGTGAGCAAATCAAAAATAGCTCCAAAATAAAAATATTCATAAACAAATGCAGAAGGAGAGATTTGAACTCTCGAACCCACTATGGGAGCAGGCCCTGAACCTGCCGCATTTGACCAGGCTTTGCTACTTCTGCCTTTTTAAATAAAAATGAGCTCTTTAAATTATTAATGTTTTTGCTTTTATAAAGTTTCAACATTAGACGAGCATATATTTGACGTTTGTCTATTTATATGGCAAAAGTTAAAAAGCAATCTGTGCAAATAGTATATGGTTTTAAAATGGCAGGTATTATAGGATATGGGGCTTATATTCCTATCTATAGAATAAAGGTAGAGGATATAGCAGGTGAATGGCACGAGAGTGCTGAACATATAAAGAAAAGCTTAGGAATACAAGAGAAAAGCGTACCCGCAAAAGACGAAGATGCAGTTACTATTGCAGTTGAAGCTGCCAGGCGTGCAGTATTCCACGCAGGTATAGACGCAAAGAATATAGGTGCAATATATGTCGGTTCTGAATCTCATCCATATGCGGTGAAACCCACCTCTACAATTGTTGCACAAGCTATAAATGCAAATGTAAAGCTAACTGCTGCTGATTTGGAATTTGCATGCAAAGCAGGGACAGCAGGAATGCAAATGTCTATGGCAATGGTTGACAGCAGCATGGTAAAGTATGCAATGGCAATCGGTAGCGATACTTCACAGGGAATGCCAGGTGATGCATTAGAATATACTGCTAGTGCAGGGGGCGCAGCTTTTATAATAGGTAAAGAAAATTCAATAGCTGATATTATAGCTACATCTAGCTTTACTACAGATACTCCTGACTTTTGGAGAAGAGACGGTATGATGTATCCATCACACGGCGGAAGGTTTACAGGTGAAGAGGCATATTTCAAACACATAATAAACGCCACAAACATGGTCTTAGAGAAGACAGGCTACAAGCCTAGCGATTTCGCTTATGCTGTATTCCACCAGCCAAATGGCAAATTTCCGCAAGCTGTTGCTTCGCGTTTAGGATTTACTTCAGAGCAAATAACTCCAGGTTTGCTTACCCCACTTATAGGGAATACCTACTCTGGTTCTACGCTGTTGGGTTTATCTGCTGTGCTTGATATCGCTAGGCCTGGAGACAAAATCCTTATTACAAGCTTTGGTTCTGGCGCAGGAAGCGATTCATTTGTGATAGAAGTTAAGGATGAGATAGAAAGCAAAAGGGAACGGGCAATTAAGGTAAGAGAATCCATAGCAAACAAACTATATATAAACTATGGTATCTATCTTAAGAACAAGAATATAATAAAAATGAAGTGAAATTTATGAGAGATGTTGCAATAATTGGAGTTGGAATGACAAAATTCGGCGAGAGGTGGAATTCGAGCTTAAGAGATTTGATGGCCGAAGCAGGTCTTGCTGCATTGCAAGATGCAAACATAACAAGCAAGGATGTAGATATGATATATGGAAGTACAATGGCTTCAGGTAGATTTGTTGGCCAAGAACATATTGCTGCACTTCTAGCTGACCAACTTGGTTTAAAAAATGTCCCTGCGACAAGAATAGAAAATGCCTGCGCTAGTGGTGGTAGCGCAATTCGCCAAGGCTATATAGCTTGTGCAAGCGGGATTGCAGATATAGTTGTTGTTGGTGGTGTTGAGAAAATGACTGATGTAACTTCTTCAGAGGCAACAACAGCTCTTGGGGGAGCAGGAGATCAAGAATGGGAGCTATCACAAGGTATTACTTTTCCAGGTTTATATGCACTAATGGCTAGAAGGCATATGTATGATTATGGTACTACAGAAGAGCAACTTGCAGCGGTTGCTGTAAAAAATCATGAGAACGCATCAAAAAATGAATATGCACAATTCAAGAATAAAATAACTATAGACGATGTACTAAAGTCAAAAATGGTTGCTGATCCGTTGAAGCTTCTTGATTGCTCGCCAATTACCGATGGGGCTGCAGTTGCAATTCTTGCGCCTCTTGAAATAGCAAAAAAATACAATGACACGCCAATAAAAATAATAGCAAGTGCGCAAGCGAGCGATTCATTAGGCTTAAATGATAGAGAAAGCATAACCGGTATAAAGGCCTCACAGATTGCCGCACAAAAAGCTTATAAGCAAGCAAAAGTAACGCCAAAAGATATAGACGTTGTAGAAGTGCATGACTGTTTTACTATAGCAGAAATTATGGCCATGGAGGATCTTGGCTTCTATGAGAAGGGTAAAGCAGCAGCAGCAATAGCAAATGGCGAAACAGCTTTGAACAGTAAATTATCTGTGAATACAAGTGGTGGTCTTAAAGGTTGTGGTCATCCTGTTGGCGCCACCGGTATAAAGCAGATTGCTGAGATAACCTGGCAACTTCGTGGAGAAGCAAAAGGCCGCCAAGTTGATAACGCAGAAATAGGTATGACCCACAATGTTGGCGGAAGCGGTGCAACAGCCGTTGTACATATTTTAGCAAGGTGATAATTATGGAAACCGCTCCGGCAGGAACATGGAGAAAATTTAATGCAAGTTATAATCTTGTAGGAACAAAATGTGAAAAGTGTGGAACAACATATTTCCCTCCAAGGATTATCTGTAAAAACTGTGGCAGAGAATCTAAAATGAAAGAATTTAAATTGAGTGGAAATGGTGAAATCTATACATATACAAAAATACATTCTTCAACTGAGACTTTTAAAGAGGATACTCCTTATATAATAGTTATGGTCAAGACAGATGAAGGCCCATTGATTGAAGGTCATCTTATCGATAATGGAAAAGATCCAAAGATAGGGGCAAGAGTCAAGGTCGTATTTAGAAAAATGTTTGCAGAAGGCGATGAAGGATTAATACATTATCATTACAAATTTGAAATTATATAAATATGTGATATAATGTTTGTATCCAAAGCCAGTGCCTTTGCTGCTAGTCCTATAAGAGAAGAAGACGGACTTGCAACTAAACTTGCAAGATCTGGAAAAAAATTAATAAAACTTAATACAGGAGACCCTGCAAAATATTTCAAGACGCCAGAATATATAATAAATGCATATATAGAGGCATTAAAAAATAACTACACTTTTTATTCTGATTCTCAAGGATTAGAAAAATTAAGGGAACAGATTGCATTGCGACATAATAAGATGTATAATTTATCAGTAAGCTCTGAAAATGTGCTCATAACCCAAGGTGTAAGCGAAGCTCTTTATTTTATAAATACTGCATTAATAGATCGTGGAGATAAAGCCTTGCTTTTTAACCCTTATTATCCTTCTTATCTTTCATATCTTCAAGTTGCTGGCGGAACTGTAGTGCTTGTCGGATATAAAGAAGAAAAAAGCTGGAGTATAGATATTGACACCTTAGACAAGGCAGCACGCTTAAAGAAGGTAAAATATATGCTTGTTACAAATCCAAACAATCCTACAGGAAGCATACTTTCCAGGAAAGATCTTGAAGGCATTGTAGATGTAGCCAACAATCACGATATTTTTCTAATAAGTGATGAAATATATGATGAACTGGTTTTTCAAGAAGGATTTGTAAGTATGTCTCAAGTAGCTAAAGGTATTCCTCATATGATACTTAACGGTGCATCAAAAAATTTTGACTCTACTGGTCTGCGCCTTGGCTATGCCCTGCTTCCAGAAAATGATAGGAAGAGTAAAGAATTGTTTAATAAAATGCTAGATTTGGCCAGAATGCGACTTTCTGTAAATACTCCTGCTCAATATGCATATACAGAAGGGCTAAGAAATGTAAAGGAACACAAAAAAGCTATTACATCATTGCGCGAATCAATAAAAGACCGTGTATTATTTGCATATGCAGAAATAAACCGCAGTGAATATATGCATGCACAAGAACCTCATGGTGCTTTCTATGTTTTTCCAAAACTTAACATGGAAAAGCTTTCAGTAAAAAATGATAAAGAGTTTGTAAGTCGGCTTCTTATAGAAAAATACGTCCAAATAACTCGTGGTTCTGGTTTTGGTTCACCCAATCATATAAGGATAGTTGCGCTGGCTGAAAAAGAGATATTAAAAGATGCAATAGCAAAAATAGAAGCGTTCTGCAAAGAGCATTCAAAATGAATAGATGCTCTATTGCTTTTTATATTATTTTGTGTTCGCTTACTTACTTGTAACAAATACTCACAGAAACACATTATAACTTTTTTATTAAAATAATAAAAATATAATTTTATAGAAAGTGGTAATATGCTTGAGGAACTTGCAGAAATAAGCCAAAAACTTTATTTAAGGGTAAAGGAATACGCCGAGATAATGGCTCCGGAAAATATCATTCTTATAAAAGGTAAGAAAGAGGAATATACAAAACTTGTTAATGAAATGGTAGATGCAAAGGAACTTTTGCCATTAAATGCGTCTGCATATCCTAATTGCTATTTATATAGAAGCGATAAAAACGACGTTGCAAGAACTGAGGAGAACACTTATATATGCACTAAAAACAAGGATGAAGTAGGTCCAACAAACAATTGGGTTGAAGCAGATGAAATGGAAGCTAGACTCAAATCTCTTTTGGTAGGCATAATGCATGGAAAAACAATGTACATTGTTCCATACCTGCTTGGTCCTGTGAATTCTGATTATACAAGTTGTGGGGTTGAAATTACGGATAGTAAATATGTTGTAGTAAGTGAAATGATAATATCAAATGTGGGTTTAGATGCAATAAACTGCATAAAAAAATCAGATGATTTTGTATTTGGTATTCAAGCAACGGGTACACTCGATCCAAAGATGAAATATATTGCGCATTTTCCTGAAAAAAACCTTATAATAACAGTAAATTCTGCATATGGAGGTAATGCATTACTTAGCAAGAAAGGTCATGCTCTAAGAATAGAAAGCGTGAGAGCAATTCAAAAAGATATGCTAATTGAACATATGATGAGCATAGAAGTCATTACTCCAGATGGCAAAGAATTTGGCATAGCAGGAGCATTTCCAAGCTCAAGCGGAAAGACAAATCTTGCGATGATTTCTCCTCCTGAAGATATGAATTCTTGGAAAGTGCGACTGCTTAGTGATGATATCTCTTGGTTCAAACTTTATAAAGGATCAATATATGCTACAAATCCAGAATATGGTTTTTTTGGTGTTGTACCTGGTACAAACTATCATACAAACAAGAATGCTATGCTTTCAATAAAAGCAAACACCATTTTTACAAATGTTGCATATGATCCTAATACTGCAATGCCTTGGTGGGAAGGTCTTGAAGATTTACCTCCAAAAGGATTGGAAGATTGGCAAGGAAATAAAGAGTTTAAAGAATACGCCGCGCACCCAAATTCTAGATTTACTTCACCAATAAAACAATATCCTTTTTTGTCTACTAAATATGGTACTCCCGAAGGTCTCAAAATGCACGCAATCCTTTTTGGTGGTCGTCGCAAAACCTTGATTCCTCTAGTGTATGAAGCTTTTAGTATCGAACACGGTATACTTATAGGTGCAATGCTAAGGGCCGAAAGCACTTTTGCTTCGACAGGCAAGCAGGGTATTATAAAAAATGATCCAATGGCAATGCGACCTTTCTGTGGTTATAACATGGCAGATTATTTTAACCATTTTAGAGAGGTTATAAATAAAGCTTCAGAAAAACCTAAATTTTATGGTGTTAATTGGTTTAGAGTAGATTCAAGTGGCAAATATATATGGCCAGGTTTTAGTGAAAATATGCGTGTAATAGAATGGATTACAAAAAGACTTGAAGGAAAAGCAAAAGCAATTGAAAGTCCAATAGGATTGCTGCCAGATCTAAGTGAAATCAATTATAAGATAAGTAAACAAGATATAGAATTGCTTTTTGCATTTGATAAAAATGGATGGAAAAAGGAGCTCGAAGAAGTAAAGCCATTTTTTGAAAGTTTTGGTGAGCGTTTTCCATCATGGCTTTGGGATGAATTTTATAAATTAAAGGATAGGGTAGAATCATGGTAAAAAAAGTTCGTTTAAGCATTGTAATTCCTACATATAATGAAGGTAAATATATTAATAATCTTCTTGAGTCAATATTCAATCAAGATTTCAAGGATTTTGAAGTTATAATTGCTGATGGGAATAGTAGTGATGACACTATAGAAATAGCAAAAAGATATAAAGGCATAAAAATAATAAAAAACAAGAAAAGTGTCGCTATTGCAAGAAATGCAGGTGCCAAATTAGCTAAAGCTTCAGTAATATATTTTCTTGATGCAGACACTGTTGTTGAACCTCATACTCTTGCAAATGTAAATAATACATTCAAAGAAAAAATTGCTTGTGCAACTGGACCCATAAATGTATTAGGAAAAAGTAGTTTTTCAATAAAATTATGGTATTGGTTTAATTATTATCTTCTTGTAAAACTTTCTATGCTCCTTGGCAAGCCCTCTTTTATTGGCTCAAATCTTGCTGTTGCAAGAGATGTTTTTCTTAAGTCAGGAGGCTTTAATGTAAATTTACGAACATATGAGGATTGCGATTTTTCTATACGTGCAAGTGCATACGGAAAAGTTGAATTTAAGAAAGGCATTAAAATCCAAGCTAGTGACAGAAGGATAAAAAAATGGGGATTACTACATTATATAAAATTTACAGCAATAAATGCATATAAATATTATGTAAAAAAGAAACCTTCATTAACTTACGAACCTGTACGATAATTACTTAAATAATTTTATCTTAATTACTTTGTCTTTATTTATTTCACTTATTATATAATAAATAACAATTAAAGATATAAGTATTGCAACTCCGATGCTAAGTGCTTCTTGTGGCATACTCATTATAAATATAAGAAGTAATACGGTTGCGATTACTGTGAGTACAGGATATAATGGAGTTTTAAAGCCTTTTGATATTTTTTGCCTTCTAAAATGAATTACAGAAAGTCCTATCATAAGGTAAGAGAAAAGCAACCCAAAATTGCTTATTGCAGTTATTGTATATATATTTCCTGCAAATAAAAATATTATTGCAATAAATGCCGAGAGCATTATATTGTTTGTAGCAACATCTCTGCTTTTGTCATATTTTCTAAAAAGTTTTGGAAGCAAACCGTCTACCCCTATTTGGTATAATATTCTTGAAGAAGATAACATCATAGCAATAGCAGCAGAAGTTGTAGCTATCAATGCACCAATATCGATAAGAAGCGTCAAAGCTTCTGGTGCTCCTGCATTTTTAAGTGCAAAAGCAAGTGGGTCTCCACTAACTTTATATGTATTTGAAGGAGCCAGAACAAGCATCGAAATAACTATTGCAATATATAATACCATACTTATTACTACTGCCCAAACTATTGCTTTGAGTGCTCCAGCAGCTTTTCCATCTATCTTTGATGTAAAGGTCGTTATAGTTTGAAAACCAGAATAAGCAAAAAAAACAACTATACTAGCTGCAAATATCATTTCAACTGTACCTTGCTCGCTAGTACTACTAAAATTGCTTATCGCAACTGTTTTATTTATAAGTGCAATAACTATTGCAGATATTATAAATAAGCTTAAAATACTTACCTTTATTATAACAAGCCAAAAATCTGCCTTAATCGCTTTTTTGATTCCTTTCAAATTCAATACTGCTAAAGCAGTTATTTCAAGTATTGCATATATAATAGGATTTCCAAATCCAAGCATAGAGTATAAGTAACTCCCAAAGCCTAGAGTAACTACTGAAATAGATGTCGCAAAACTAAAATATAAAAGTACGCCAGTTATAAACCCCAACTGACTTCCAAAAGCTTCATACGTATAAGAATATCCACTTCCTTTTTTATATGGCATTATAGCTGCTAGTTCACCCATTTCAAGCGCTATTATTATTGCAAGTATACCAACAATTATAAAAGCAATTAAAGCATTTGCTCCTGCAAGTGCAATAGCTGTACCACTAAGTACAAAAATACCAGAACCAATTATTGCTCCTAAGCCAGTAGCAGTTGCTGCTTTAATACTTATACTTTTATTTTCCATACTTTTTATTTCTTTCTAAAAATTTAAAAATCTATTCTACGTATAATATAAATTATACCGAAATATTTAAATATATATTTTAATATAAGTTTATATATCAAAGTAAAATGTGGTGAAATGAGAAGTTTGAAGGAATTCAATTCAATTACAAAATTTATGATTCCTATTGCAATGCTTTTAATGTTGCTTTCTGAGTCATCTACAGCTTCCTCAGGAATTGTATCAGATATTTCATCAATACATGGACTGCTATCTCAGATAGGTCCAATGATAAGTGCGTTACTTTTTATTATTGCAGGCATATTTTATGCCATAGGTCAAATGCTTCCTCCAGATAAAAGAGCAAATTTCCATACAACTGCAATAAACATCATAATTGGGGCTATTGTAGTCGGTGCTCTTAGCGTTGCTTCAGATGGTCTTGCAGTAGCTTCTACGCATATATTAAATATATCATCAAATGCAATGCAAAATATATCCATATGATAGTATGGTACCATTTTCTGATTATTCGATTGCTGTTTTACTTGTTTCTATAATGATCGCAATATCAGGTATAATTTTAGGTATCGGTATTGCATTAGATGATAGAAAACTTAAAGATTTTGGCAAAGAAGAACTCTACCAAGCATTGATTAGTGGATTTATCGTTGGCACTATTTTTACTTTAGTGGCTCCTGGTGGAGCTATTTTCTCTTTGATAAATACATTTGCAAGTACTTCTTCTTCTCACTGTATTACATTAATTTCGAGCAACTATGTAATATGCTTTGCATATTCCTTCTTGACAAGCCCCTTGCCAATTACAATAAATAACATCTCTTATCCAAGCCTTATGTCAATTTCTATTTCTATGATACTTGCAGCTTCTACTTTATATGCTTCACTTTCATTGATATCTTCTTTATCTTTTAACGTTGCTATTGTTTCAATATCTTTCGCGCAATTTTTTCAGCCAATTCTTCATCAACTTAGCATGGCATTAAGTACTCTTTCTATAATTCTTATAAGTATAGAAACGCAAGCAATGCTACTTATTTTCATATCTGTAGTAACTCTTCCAGTGTTATTGCCTGCCGGAATTCTGCTTCGAACTATATATTTTACAAGGCGTTTAGGTGGCACTTTAATTGCTCTTTCAATTGCATTATTTCTTGTTTTTCCATCTACTTATATACTTAATGCACAACTTGTATCCTCTTATACCTATTCATTTAATTTTGATAATCTGCTTTCTAACTCGGCGCAACTTAAATCGCAATTATATAATGATATAATTGCTAAAAATTATTCTTCATCTTATTTATTAAATTTTGAAACTTTTGTCTCTTCTTTAATACCTAATATTGAAAGTGCACTGAATAGTGCATTCGAAGCAATAGCCGCGATGATAGTCGAAGTTGTTTTTCTTCCTACATTAAGTATTATGCTTACAATAGTATCTGCAAGAGAACTTTCAAGAATACTTGGAAGTGAAATATCATTTGGAAAGTTTGATTTCTTCTAGCGATAATATGGATATAACTTTTACTTTATTTTTTTTATTAACAATTATTGTATTATTTTTATGCTTTATTTCTTTTAATTTAATATTAATACTTGCATCTGTCATACTTTTGAGTATTTCTATTGCATTTTATAAAGGTTGGTATATAATTGAAAGTGTTATTTTTAAAAAATCTAGAATAATAGAAAAAATAGGAAAGTATGAACTTTCTAGTGATAGAAAGGTTGCATATTTGCGTTCAAAAAACATTATTGCTGTAGCAGCAGCAAAACTTGATACTTCTGAAATAACTGAGTTAAGTAAGGAAAAACTAGAAAATATAATTTCTAGTTTTCATATACCTTTTAAGCTTGAACTTTTTGTCAAGCCTATAAATCAAGAAACTCTTATAAATTCAATGCTCACAAAAAGATATGAGAAAGAGCTTGAACTTCAAAAAATCAATCAAAAAAATCTTCCAAAAATCGAGGCATTAAAGTTGCAAATAGAAACAATAAAAAAAGATATTGAAGTTCTTACTTCTGGTAAACCGATAGAAATTTTGTTTTATATTTTTGCTTATTCATCATCATCAAGTGAGATTGCTGCAAGATCTGATGCTCTTATTCATATAAGGCAATTAGTGAGTTATTTTGATGCGGCAACAGGTTCTAAATCTATTATACTTGAAGGTAATGATCTTGCAAATCTGCTTCTTATTGATAGTGGGTTTTAATATGAACTTTGAAATAAGTAATACAAATCGTATATCAAAGATTTTTCGTATTATTAAAGCAAGTGAAGAAGTTGTATCTACAGAAGGTATCTATATAGGAAAAACTACTTTATATTCTCTTCCTTTTTTTATTAATCCTTCTCTTACAGTAAATCCACATATTATGATATTAGGTATGACTGGTTCTGGCAAGACTTATCTTATGAAAACTCTTGCATTGCGAACTTTGATATATACTAACAGTAACATTTCTATAATAGATTGGAATGGAGAATATGTTAATTCACTTGAGCCCTTTTTGATTTCATTTGGCACTCGCATTAATCTGCTTGCTGCTTCAAACATTTCACATTTAAACTCATTTCTTTTTAATATAAATAAGAATTTTTATAGAAAATTGTCTGAAAATCTAAATCATTTATTATTTGTTGACGAGGCATGGAAGCTTTCAAATAACAAAATATTAAAACTCATGCTACGAGAGGGGAGAAAATATGGTTTTGGAGTTGTTATGGCAACACAACTAGCTAAAGATATAGCTAATGAAGCAATATCGAATGCCGCTAATATTGTTATATTTAAATTGCAAAATAAAGAAGATTTTGAGATACTTATGAGATCTGGAATAATAAGCAGTGCAGAAAGGCGCAAAATCTCAGAAATGCCTGTTGGTACTTGCTTATTTCTTCAACGATATAAAAATAATCCAGAAAAAATAAGTAGGATTTTTGTAAAAGTTGATGCGTTATCTAGCAATATATTTACAATAAAAAGCGATAAAATGGAGTATAAAATAAATGCAGATTTATTTATAAGCCATACAAATGCATTAGATATTGATGCAAATAAAAAGCATAGTATATTAGATTTTATAGAGAAAAGTGAACGTTTTGTAGATCTTGGCGCATTTATAGAATATCTAATATCTCTTGATTTACATCGAGAAGAGATCGTTCCATATATTAGAGAATTTGGAATAAATGATTTGTCAATAATTAATGCATATAATAGCATAAATAGAGTTGAGATTAATGTCTAATCAACTTGCTCATTGCACTTTTGTTGTTAACGCATCACTAAAAACTTCTCTTAAGCGCGTATCAGAAGCAATGGATTCTTTGCCAGAATCTACAAAATTAAATTATGGTACAATTTTATCTTATTCAATAAAAAGAAACGACGGAATTGAAGATTTAATAGAATTATCAAATAATCAACTGAAATTTACTTTTCTTTCAACAAGTTTTGATTATTACTTAAAGGCAATTAGTATGTCAAAGTTCCTTGCACTTTTGGCATTTCTTTCAAACAACTATTCAATAAATGTTGATTCTTTATATCCTTATCTTCAAGAAATATTGCTTCATTCCTTTTCTATTCCTGAGCCTCCAAATCAAAAAGAAGAAAACATGAAAATACAAATTCATCAACTTAGCAGAGCAAACATATCTTTATCTGCATCAATATCTGAACTTCAAATCAATATTAAAAATTTAAAGGCTGAGGGCAATCTGCAAAGGCAAGCGTTGTTAGAGATTTCGCGAAGTTTAATGCTTGCTTCTAACTCAGATATATTATTATTTGCAAAAAAATTACAAGATCTTGGTGTTAGTTCTCAATCAATAAATCTCGTAATTAATATTATAAAAAATGATAAAAATGAAAATTGATATTTTCTTATTTTTGCTATTTTTTGTTTCAACTATTTTAATTATTTTTTATATTCCTACTTTTTCTTATATTTTGATAGGGATTTTAGTATTTATATTTTTTGTTTTGTTAAGTAAAGAAATAAGTATAAAACGGGATATAATATTTAGTGACACGTCATCATATATCCCTGCAACAGTTATTAATAAAGATTACTTTATTAATATACTTAAGCAAGCAATTGCAAAACAATTCAAAGTTGCAAAAGCGAGTAATATTACTTCTTTGATAAATACAATATACCCAAATCTTTTGCAATCAATGACAATTGAAGAAGTGGATCACGCTCTTTATTTATTAAATACTGCCAAGATAATAGAATATATACATGGTTATATCTCTTTTATAAAGCATAGTAAAAATGCAATAAGTTCATATTATTACTATGAACAATCAATTATTGGCAATTTATTAAATAAAAAACAAAATCTTAATAATCAAATACTTTTCTATTCTGCTACAAATTTTGCGAAATATAGGAGAATGCTTCTTGAGTGGAACCCTAATAGAGCTTATGAGATTATAAATCTACTATATACTTTTAAGGAGATAAAATGTATAGCTTAATTAAAATTGTAGCTCAAATTTTATTCCTCATTATTGTGGCGTTATTACCTATACTTTCAATATTTGCATATTTTTCATCGCATTCTGCTTTTCAAGAGCAAGAAAAAGCGCTCATTTCTATTATCTTTATTCTTATCATATGTATTTATTTAATGATGATATAATGCTTGAATATATTAAAAAATTATATAAAATAAATAAAGTAAAAAATACTATTTCGATTGCTTTTGTTGCATTCACTTCTTCAGTTTCTACTTATATACTAGCATATGCTTTAAATTTTCCTATTTATTTTTCATATTTTATTCCATTTGTCATTATATGTTTACTTGCAACAACTAAATTACAAGATAACAGAATGATATTTTTGCTTTTTTCATATGCTTTACTTTCATTTTTAGATTTTTTGGTGTTTATATGATTGAATCAGTGCTTGAAATATCTGGCGTTTCTCCATTTGGAATAGATGGCAGTGCATTCTTAGAATCTATTGGACATAGAAGTTTTATATTAATTTATGATTTAACTATACATAAAACATTTATATATATGAATGATATCGCTTTTTATTCTAAATTTAAAAACCTTTTATCTCATATATCTGGAGTACAAACAACCAATCAAAATTTTGAATTACAAGAAAATACATTTCAAATAACATCAATATATAAACGCTCTAAAACTATAAAATTGATATCAGATATACTAGCGCCACAATTCTCGGAAGGAATCGTGCTTTTTTTATTCATAGCGCAAAATGAAAGTGAAGTAAGTAAATTTAAAGAACCAATGGAAACTTATTTATCTAATCAAAAGATAAAATCAACAATATCTATTCCATCAGGTATATTCAAATCAAGCACCTCTCTACACATGGATCTTTTTGAAAATTCTGAAGAGCGAGAAATGCTTATTTCAATAATTGAAGATTTAAATTCTACTATCCTAGAAGGCAAAAGTGCATTTAAATTTTTTGTTGCGGTTCCTATATCTTTTAAAAGCATATTAGAAGAAATAAAAAGCAGAAGTATTGTAACATATGATGAAATTATATCTGTCAACTCTTTAAATCATTTCATAAATTTACTTTCATCAAAAGATAATATCATATATGGTAAATCTTATTTGTCAAATATGATAGAAGGTTTTGGTGCTTATCCTATTTATGGTCTTCCTACCTTATACTATGAATCTTTACCTGGTTTACTTATTGGTCGCTATATGGATTATGGTACAATCGAAACAAATTTGCACGTAAGTATACAACCAGAAGCACTTAATCTTGGTTTTATAATTTCAGGTCTTCCAGGTTCCGGTAAAACAAGTGAAGCAATGTCAATAATAAATCAATTAAAAAATCATTCTAACACAAAGATTGCAGTAATTTCTCCAACGGAAGAATGGGATTCTTTTGCGTTAGAAAAAGAAATGAATTTGATAAGAATAGGTGAAGATGGCATACCAATAAATTTTTTTTCATGTTCATCAAATAATAAGGCAAAGTTCTATGAAGATCTTTCAATGCTTATAGCAACAGCTTCAAATTCAGGCCCTTACGAAAGCCCTATGGAAAAATGCCTTCTCAATGCTTTTTCATATGCATTTCAAAATTCTTCTTCTCCTAATCCATCGTTTGTATATGATTGTATAGAAGAAAGCGTAATAAAGATGCATGGCAAACGAACAAATACAGGGATAAAATACACAAAACATGGCGAGAATATTCATGCTGCATTAGAAACACTTCGTAATCTGCTTTCTAACTTTGAATATACTTGCACAAAAGGTGTATCATTTAGCGATTTGCTAAAAAAAGGAGTGGTTTTTGATCTTTCAAAAATCAGTAACCGAATGAAGCCTTATTTTTATGCATTAATACTCAATCAATTATATTCTATTATAGAAGAATTGGATGTTAATGGAAATAATGAATTGCGTATTTTGATTGCAATAGAAGAAGCGCAAATAATATTTGGCGATAGCCAAAGAAATACAGCAGCAAGCGATGATTTAGAAAATCGTATACAAGATTTTAGGAAGAAAGGTATAGGGATAATGTTACTTGTTCATAGTTTGAATGATATAAAAGCAAACATAAGGCGTATGTGCCAAAACAAACTTTATTTAAAGCAAGCTCCAGACATAGCAGCAATAGCAACAAAAGAACTTGTTTTTACATATCCAAATCAAAACGAATTAATTATGAAGTTGAAACATTTAGATTCAAGAATCGGAGCATTTGATTATATATCAAAAAAAGAGGGCAATACTTCTTCTCATGACTCAATATTTATAAAAACAGAAGATTTTTTATTACCCCATATTAACCTGTATGTACATAAGAAGCATATCAATCCTGTTATATCTTGTAAGATAAGCATTGAAGATAAAAGACAAAAGCAATCAAAGCAAATATATGCTCTGCGTGTGTATTATTTAGGTAAAGAACTTGATACTTATTTAATACAAAATAATTTTTGCATTTTATCTCTTTTGCCAGAACGCTATTACTGTGTGGATTTATTATCAGAACAATTGCATAAAATTACTTCTTGTAAGTTTTTTTCTAAAAAAGATATAAAAATAATTGTAACTGATTTTGATACTACTGTAGAAAATCAATAACTTTAAAAATATAAAATTTTTATAAACTAGTTCAAAAGATAAAAAGTTTACAATAAATATTTTTAAAAAGTCATTAAAATTTTCAAAGCTAACAAAAATACTAAAATTTAATTTTATAATATTCATTATACTAATTTGAAATATTTAAATATAAAACCAAAATATAAAAGCATTACAAGTTTTATTAAAGTTTTCAGAAACTTTGATTCTTAAATATAAAATAAATTATTGTGTAATTCCACTATTGGAATTATATAGAAAGCTTAAAAAGCTTAATTGTATATTATACTTAGGTGACTATGCCTAAGGTGAAAAAAATGGGATTTTTTGGTAGACTTGGAAAATCTCTTGGAACTGTAAATGAAATAAATATAGAAGACTATATGAATTCAGACGAAATGGAAGGCGTTGATGTTTTAAATGAACCTGCCGATTTCTATGTTAAGCCTTTCTCTCTTCAGCAAGAAAGTGATATACAAATAATCGAAGCAGAGCTTCAAAAAAAGAACATAATACTTTTGAATATAAACGAGATGAATAAACGCCCTAATACTCTGAAAACAATGTTAGACGAAATAAAAAATTATGTTTCTAAAGCAAATGGAGATATTGCCCGAATTGACGAAGATAAAATTCTAATAACCCCTACAAAAGTGAAAATAATAAAAAGCAAGAAAAATGTATCTAAATCTTGATCTTTTTATTTTCTGCAAATGCTATCGCAAGTGTTTGCATTTCTTTTCTTGTAGGATTTGATCTTTTTATTATCCTTTTGAAAACTTTCCTTACCTCTTTTTTATTTCTTATATTTGATTTGTTAGTCATTTTTTTAAAAAGTAGCAGTAAACGATTTAATTCGTCTTTAGGATATTCGTATTCGTCCTTAGTTTTATCAAAATTTTTAATCATTTCAAACAAAATAATGGCAAGTGCATGCGATATGTTTAATGTATCATAACCCTTTCCAAGCTCTAATGTTACAATAGCATCGCATTCCTTTATTTCTTCTGTTTTAAGTCCTATAGATTCTCTGCCTAGCACAATACTTATATTTTTTTGTTTATTTTTATTTACCAATTTTGATATATCTTTAATACTATAACTATTTCCCATAGATGCGTTTGCTTTACTTTTAATTGCAGACGTTCCTATTGAAAACGTTCCTTCAATTGCTTTTTTCAGACTATTATACTTTTTAGCTTTTTTTAATAATTCAACTCCATGCTTTGAATATTTTATCGCATCTTTTCCTATTTTACATTTCGGCTTTACTAATTTTATACCATTGCATCCAAAATTCTTTGCAATTCTTGCTATATACCCTAAATTTATTTGATGTTCTATTTCAACAGCAATTACATAAATTTTCATAGAATTACCCTGCAGTGAATTATTCTTTATATTTTTTAAGAAATTAAATTAGTATAATTATAGCTATGTTTATTAGATCAAAAAGCATATGCCCTATTATTGAAGAATACAATGATGAAGTTTTTATAAAAATATATCCAGCAGCAATACCAAAAACGAATGCAGCTATAAATTCAGCTATAGAAAAGTAACTCAAATAATGCATTACCCCAAAAATAAGTGCGCTTGCAAATATTCCTATTCTAGGGCATAAAAGACCTCTGAAAAATATTTCTTCATTTATAGGTGCGATGATTATTATAAATATAAAGAAATATACTGGCAATCCGTTTGTAACTGCTTGTACGTTTGTGTTTATTCCTACATTAAAGACGTTCGAAATAATACTTGCAATTATTTCGCCAATGAAAAAAACAAAGAAAAGTACAATGCCTATTACCACATATTTAAATGTTATTTTTCTTTTTTCAAGACCTAACTCTTTTATTGATTCTTTTAAGGTATACCCTTTTGTAAGAAAATATGAAAAGGAAATGAAAGAAAATATAAGTGATAAGGAAATCGAAGAAATTGCAATTGAATTAGCTTTATTCAATATAGAATAAGTATAAAGTGTAGGCACAACAACAAAGCTTATTAGTATAAGCGCAATTAAAACGGCGTAAAAAGAATATTTTATATTTACTTTTTTGCTTGCTTTATGTAGCGGTTTTTTCTTTAAATTCTGTATAACCACATTTACCACACGAATATCTATCTGCATGCTCCGCCATCCTACTTCCGCACTTAGGGCACGCTTTACCTGATTTATACTCATTAATCTTTTTTTCATTTTTTGCTTCTTTTTTATCTGCCATTTATTCACCTAAGGTAAAATTTAATATTTTACTAATTTTGTTCTATTAAGAATCAATTAATGTTGACGTATTAAAATCAAAAGCAGAAAAATATTTGCTAATTATTTTGCTTCTGTTTTGTCCTCTTTTTTTGCTGTTTTTTTTGATAGTCTATTTATTAAATATTTTAGTTCTAACCTATCAATATTTTTTGCATCATTATAATAATGAACCATTATTCTACATTGTCTAAGTCCTCTCTCTTGTGTTATATTTTTTATAAACATTCCTTCAGGGTTAAGATTTAAAAACTTACTTATCTCTTTTTTTGCTTCAGTTTTTGATAAAGTTCTATCAGTTATATTTGCAATCAATTCTATTTCATTTCTATTTAGAACTTTATTTTCTTTTGTATCTATAATTTTTATTTCCATCGTATCACTCTGTTAATATTCTTGAAAGCGCTCTTTTTCCCATTGCCTCTAAAACTTCTACTTCATTACCTGATTTTAATTTACCTCTAAATTCATCTATCATTGGAACTGAATATACTTCATAAGTGTTAAGATCCATAAGCTGAACTGTATCTCCTTCTATAGATACTACTTGCGCTTTCTTTTTATCTATTATAGGTACTTCTACATCAGCATCACTAGGTTTTAGCAACGTTTTCTTTTGTCCATTAAATATGCCTATTGCAGTAATTCTCATTTTTGCAGAGCCATGCTTTCCTGGAGCACTTACTTCTATATCTACTACTTTACAAGGAATATCTTCTATAAGTACATATCTTCCTATTTTTAATTCTTTCATTGAAGCATAAGTGATTGCATCACTCATTTAATACACCTTTAGCTAAAAATATTTAAACTTCAATATTTATATTACTTTCATATTAATTAAATTTCGTTACATTATTTATTTACCTTAAGATAACTGTAATGATTACAAATTAACGGTGATTATATGAATGAAAAACAAATTAATAATTTTATAAATAAAATAAAAAAAGAAGATATAAAATTTCGTGATATAGAAAATAAGTTAAATATTACACCTTTGGAAGCAACAGAAATTAGAAGAAAATTATTAGAAAAAAAATTTAATTGTAGTCTTAATAATATAGGGATAGGAAGCATAGATTTTGCTGATGCTATAAACAGAAATATTGAAAATCCTATAGGGGTAACACAAATTCCTTTGGGTTACGCTGGAGATTTGAGTGTAAATGGCAGTAACGCTGCTGGTAATTATCCTATACTTCTTGCCACTACTGAAGGTAAATTAATTGCAGGGGTATCTCGTGGCATAAGTATCCTTAATTCAGTAAGCGGGGTATCTACTGAAGTAATTAATGATGGAATGACACGTGATGTATTAATAAAAGCAAGCAATATAAAAGAAGTTAATAAATTAATACATTTATTAACACTTACTGAGATTCGTGATTTAATATCTAATCAATTTTCTAAGTCCTCCTCGCATATAAAATTAATTGAGGCAAAACCTATACCTATTGGTCGATATCTTCATATTAGATTTAAAGCATTTACTGGAGCAGCAATGGGTATGAACATGGTAACAATAGCTAGTTACACAGCAGCAAAAGCTTTTATAGATTATGTATCAGAAAAATTTAACATAAATGCAAAAATATTGAGTGAATCAGGAAATATGTGCTCTGATAAAAAACCTGCAATGATAAATGTAATTGAAGGCAGAGGTGTATCCGTCATTGCTGATGCATTTATCCCTAATTCGCTATTAATTTCTCGTTTTGGTATAAATTCTAATATGATCGCTGAGGTAAATAAAGCCAAAAATTTGCTCGGGTCTGCTGCAGCTGGTTCAAATAGCTTTAATGGACATGTTGCAAATATTCTTGCTGCAATGTATATTGCTTATGGTCAAGATGTAGCACAGATAGTTGAAGGGTCACAGGTATTAACTGATGCTAATGCAGATGAAAACGGGCTTTATATTTCAATTACGCTTCCTGCATTAGAAGTTGGTACATATGGAGGGGGAACAAAAAGAGAAACACAATCAGAAGCTTTGAAACTTATGGGTCTTTATGGCTTGGATGATACAGAGGGGAAAACACGTAAAGCCTTTGCAGAAGTCGTAGCAGCAGTATGTCTTGCCGGAGAACTTAATCTTCTTATAGCGGAAACTAATCTTGAGCTTTCAAGAAGTCATTCAAGTATAAAAAGAGGATGATAAACAATGCAAAGTGTCCCCAATGGAAGGGGTTTCCATCAAGACTGACCGCAAGCAGCAAGTATTGGGCAAACAAACTTTACCCTGCATAACAAGCTGTTTGCATGGTCTTACCTGTTGGAAATCTGGGAATTGTATGTCAATATAAACTTCTTGTTCAAAAAGACTTTTTCAAATCAATCACTTGTAGTTTTATCAGAGAAACTATTCTACATTAACACAGTAAAATTATATCTATCAATATTATTCTGTATAATCATTTGTGAGTGATCTTTGTTGCAAAAATAAAAAAGCTTTGTTGCATAAAACCAAAAAAAAGAATAATTAGGCTATGTTTTTCAAATATACACTTGAATGCGTTGCAGGCAGTTTGCAAGTATTATGAAAAAATTATAAATCCAATATTGAGATCCATAAGCAAGGCAGGAAGTGTACTTTTTATGAAGGAATAATTGAAATTATTGTTAGTCATATAGAAATTTGTAATATTTTTATAAGAATTATAGTACCTGCTCCAGGCAATCCAAATACTGATACAGGAATTAAAAGTTTTGCTGATAACTTAATGCCAAGCTGGAAAAAATAATTAAGCAATTCTATTAATATAAATCCAAGTATACTATTAATTATTACTGCTACTACTATCTTTAATAACAGCTTTGTTATTTTAAGAATAATATATATAGATATAGCTATTGCAATTACAATTATCGCTTCACTTATAATCCCATTAAATGTTATTGTCATAATTTAATTTACTCAAAAAGTAATATAAACCTTCTTTATTTTCAACAGAATACATATTTATTTATTCATATAATAAATTAATGATTTATATGAATCTTGCCGAAAGAATTGCAATAGTAAAAAGAAATTCTGCAGAGATTATTGAAGAAGCAGAATTAAAAGAACTTCTTGAAAATAAATCAACTCCTACTGTATATCTTGGTCGTGCAGTAACAGGTCCTCTTCATTTAGGTCATTTAATAACTCTAACTAAACTTGCAGATCTGCAAAAAGCAGGATTTGAGGCTATTTTACTTCTTGCGGATATACATGCTTTTCTTGATGACCAAAAATCAAAATGGGATGAGTTGTCGATGAAAGTTGAATATACAAGAAAAGCGATTGAAATGTCTATAAATTGGCAAAATCCTTTAAAATTTGTAGTTGGTTCGAGTTTCCAGCTTGATGATTCATATATGGCAGATATGCTTAAACTTTCTACTTTTTTGACAGTGAAAAATGCAATGCACGCAGCTTCTGAAGTAACGCGCATGAAAAATCCAAAAGTTAGTGAGCTTATATATCCTATTATGCAAGCTCTAGATGAACAATATCTAAAAGTAAACATGCAATTAGGTGGAATGGACCAACGTCACATACTTGTTATGGCAAGAGAATACCTTCCATTGCTAAATTATAAAAAACGTATTGAATTTCTTATGCCTCTCTTGACTTCATTGCATGGACCTGGAGTTAAAATGAGTTCATCTATACCCGGAACTTATATAAAGATAAATGCATCTGAAACTACTATTAAAGAACAAATAAGCAAAGCTTATTGCCCCGAAGGTATCATTGAGAATAATCCAATTTTAGAAATAGTAAATTTGTTTATACTTCCTAATGAAGGTACTTTTATAATAAAGAGAGACAATAAATTTGGTGGGGATATTGAGATAACTTCTGCCAACGAATTAAATTCGATATTTGCAGCAAAAAAACTTCATCCTTTAGATTTAAAAAATGCAGTAAGCGAGTATCTAGTAAGAAAACTTTCTAAAGTTCGTAACTATTTTGAAAGCAACAACGATTTAATAAAACAACTTGGACCTGTTTTTGGGCCTTGATTTAACAAAGTTAATAGGAGATCTCGCACTCTCTTTAAAAAATTATCTTTATAGATTGAGACGAAAGCCAACAAACGTGTTATTCGTAAAATAAAAAGCAGATAAAAATATAACAATATTGAGAAAAATAACAGAATATGCAAAATATATAACAATGGCAAAAGAAAAATCAAACTGCAAGAATGTTTGAAAAACTTGATAAAAGTAAAGTCTCAAAAACAAAATCAGATCTACTTAGTAGACTCTTTCTTGAAAAGAAAAGGTTACAAACAACATAATATCGAAAGACATAACTACTTTGATTTATTATATAAATTATAAAGTTGCTAAGATAAGCATAAGGAGTGAAGATAAATTTAAAGAAAGAAAATTGAACATATTTTCGTAACAAACGAAACAGTATATAATAAAGAAACAATAAAGCAAGTCAAAATGCTTCAAAAGTTAAACGTGAAATAATAAAAACAGGCAAGAAAAACATAAAAACGGCGCTGCAATATATAAAAAATATTCACAGATTTCTATGCTTCTACAGGCAAATACTTTAATCCAGCAATCGGGAAGTCCACTTCCGCAAGTGCGGAGTAGTTCACTGTTTTGCACTGCATATTTGTAAGCAATGCTATGAAGCTCGAAACTCAAAAAAAACGTGGGTGCAATAGACATCGTTACTATGAGGTAGTACTTAGAAAGGCAATTCACTAAACTTGCTTAGAAAACTATCTTTTATACTACGAAAGTTTCTTCCTACCCTTTACAGATAAAAATATATATAAGTAATTAACATATTCTGATGATGCAAATGCAGTCAAAATTTCATACTACAGTTAAATTAATTGTTTTAGTATTTTTAATTCTGCTTATCCCTTTTCGTATTTCGTCTGCTGTATCTTATAATTTATCTGCACCATTTTGCGTGATGACTGGGACTAATATCCCCATTAATGATTGCATAGCCGCTACACTACCTATTGCTTTTATCGCTATTCTACTTTCACTTGCAA
>JAVYWU010000001.1:26119-55120 GCA_038877355.1 Candidatus Micrarchaeaceae archaeon
AGCTTATACAATAGGCAAATTAGTTGAAATAGAAGGTTTTAATAGATGGTGGAAAACAGAACTTTATGAAGTTTTTAAATCAATACTTATTTTAGTGTCTATTTTTTCTGTAATAGCAATTTTGAGTGGTTTTGCTGCCGGTTTTATTGCATCGCCATCTTCAAATGTAGGTATTAATATTGCTTATATTTTTAATGCAATAAGCGCACAATATTTGCAACCTGAATTAGAAAATGCAAACAATGCCTTCATGGGTTTTTTTGGTGTGTACGAAGGTTTATCTTTTTTAAAAAGTACATTAGTTTCATATTATCTACCTCTTCCAATAATTCCTTTTTATACGATAGGATCTATTGATAGCGGATTTTCTTCAGGTTTCTATAATAGTAATGTAGTACTTGGAGCATCTAACGGCTTTTTTTCTGATTTTATGGATATTATTCTTATTCCTTCAATGCTTATACTTCAAGTTCAAAATGACATTTTATTTGATCTTGTAATCTTTGGTCTTGGTGTACTGCTACCTATCGGCATATTTTTGCGTGCCATGCCTTTCTTGCGCCCACTCGGCGGAAGCATCCTTGCTTTAAGTATGACAATTTCTATAATATACCCAATGTTACTACTTTTCTTTAATTTTCCTGTATCAACTTTTCTAGCTCCTATACCGACTGTTAGTCCATCAACATATGTTACAACTTGTAGCAATAGTGGCATATTAGGATTTCTAAGTACACTGATGGATGATGCGTTTGGGTTTACTATAGGTATTATTTCTTCTGTTTCAACAGTAGGTAGTAGTTTTTCTATCAATGGCGTCACTGCTGCTAGCAATAGTTTATGGTGTATTTACCCAGTACTTAATTTTATAACCTCTCCAATATATACAAACCTTATTTTGCAATTTATTTTATTCATATTTGATCTAATAATTGCAATTGTTATAGCACAGGATATAGCAAGGGCGTTCGGTGGAAGTTTGCGTTTTGGCATTGGCAGGCTCAGATTGGTGTAACAATGATTTGCACTTATGCAACAGATTGGGTAGGATTAAATTATCTTGTTATATTAATAGGATTATCTATAGTTGCATTCGTATATGCAATTGCAAATTTTCTTCCAAGCAAAGAAGCATCAAAATGGAAAGCTATATCAAGAGCAGAAATTATTCAACTTTTTGTTAGTATTCTTATAATAGGAATTTTAATGGCTTTTTCATCTTCAATTTGCGGGATAGTGTCAACTGCTAGCCAAGCACTTACTGGTACAAGTATGGATCCATTTCAATATGCAGAATATTTCATAAATAACATGAGCCAAAATCTAGGTCTTAAACTTCTCTCTAATATATATACAACTTCAATGACTTATTCGATAACTTCAAAAGTTTTCAGTTTGCTTCCAAAATTAATATCATCTTCAAATATTCCTCTTTTTTCTATTCCTGCAATTAAAGCTAGTGGTATAAGCCCTCTTTCAGTTTCAATATCTTCAAGTGCCTCTCTTGGTTATCCTTATTCCGTACTTTCTACTCTATATATTGGTGCATTTTCTCCTTTGCTTATAACTACTATAGGAACACTTTTTATTATGTATTTACTCTTACCTATTATACAAGCAGCAGCCTTTGTTATAGTGTTACCTGCTGCACTTATAATGCGTTCAATAGCTTATACGAGCGGTTCAAAGGGTTTGCGTTCAGCAGCAAATGCGGTTCTGGCTATTGCAATTGCATTTTATTTTGTATATCCGCTTACAATTGCATTAGATAATTATATGGTAAATCAAATATTTTCCGCATCAAATCCAGAATATCAGTATTTACATGAAACTATAATATTGGAAAACATCGCTCCTTCTATTTTTACTTCATCAGTGCAATCATCTTCAACAATCCAATATAATGGAGAAGGTACTAACATACAATTGCCTTCAATACTTACAATGTGGCAATATCTTGGGACTTTTGGTATTTTGCAAGGTTATTCATTCATATTTACTGTACCTGCAGATGCAAACTACCTTGTTACAGCTATGGCACAGTTCTTTTTTATTTCTATAGTATTATTTGCAATAGATCTGATGATAACGATTGCTTTTGCTATAAGTCTTTCAAAAGCTCTCGATTCAAGTTTTTCTACAAATTGGTGATTTAATGTATTTTCCGATATTATTTGCTGCTCTGCCTTCATTTTCTGCACTTAGCAGTCAGCTTATTCCTGCAGTGCTTCTTGCATTATTGCTTGATTCTGCATTGATGGCTGCATGGTATCTTGCAGGCGTAGCACTTAATCGTGCTGATATAAAAGGAAGTGCAAAAGCAGAATTTTATCAACTTGTTGGAACTGCTATATTAATTTCAATAATATCAGGGCTTTTGATAATGTATAGTAGCTCTTTTGCTTCTTTATTGCACGGTACCTCTTTGGATCCTGTAGTAATTGCAAACACATGTAATTCCATAGAAAGTAACACAATGCTTCAAATCTTAGATAGTAATTCGATTATAATGGCTGGCAGCTATAAATATATAAATAATGCAGATACAGCAAATGGTTTTCCTGGTCTATGTACTATTGCATCATCAGCAGCATCAACACAAAGCGATACGTCGAATCTTGATTATCCTCTAGCTGCCTCTGGCATTATTATTGCAAATCTAACAAATCAAACAGCATTTAATCTAAATAATCTTTTTATAGTTGATTCTTATATTGGGTATATGTCAAGCCTTAGCGAAACATATGGATATTGCTTGCAACCTGGACCAGATCCCTTCGGTCCATGTATTTTGCCACCAACTTCTATCGCTTCCCCTACTATTATGTTTATATACGCATCTATGAAGCCTTTTGCAGGTTATAATGTGGTCTATCAATCACTTGGTCCAATTGCAAACTTACTAGCAACTTCATTTGAAAGTTTTATAGCACAGTTGCTTGGTATATCTATATTCCTTTATATTTGGCCTTTTCTTTTATTTTTTGGATTGCTATTTAGAGCACTACCTTTTACTAGAAAGATTGGCGGGTTATTTATTGCCATAGCAATAGGGGCTATTGTTGTATACCCTTTTATATTTGCGGTAGAATACCTTAATATGTATAATGGCCTAAGCAATGTAAATTCCTCTCAATCTCTCACTTTCAATTCTATATACGGCTTTAATTCTCTTTTACCAACAGTGGCTTTACCTGCAATTCCATGTAGTAGTTCGGTTCATGGAGCTTTAGCATCTTGCACCTTAAGTACGGATCAGCCTATAACATATGGCTCAAATATAATAGTTAGCAATAATGAAAATACAGAGGAATGCCAAATATACAAGACAAACTTTTTTGTGCAACCAAATATATCTACTATAGCAATGCTGAATGGCTGTTGGCCTGGAAAAAGCATGGTTGCTGCTATGTTTGGAGATGACGGCTATCTCATGTTGCCTTTGGCCTCATCTGCTTCTATATTAATGAGTCTCATAGGAAATAATGGAAATGGATTTTTTTCTAACAGTGGTTTAATATATACAATTTTGCAGCAATCATATCTTCCATACAAGTGTGGTCCTATAGGTGCAAAAAATACGGCATATATGTTAACAAATGCTTATGGAATAATAGGAGTTACTAGCTATTGGCTACCTCTTTTAAATATTTTTATAACTCTTATAGCAATAATAGGATTATCAAGGCTTTTAGGTGGTGATACGAACCTTGCTGGCCTTTCAAAACTTGTGTAAGCGGTTTAAAATGAAAAAATTATTTATAATATTTGCGATTATTGCGTTTGCAATGCTTTTGCCATATTCTTTAGCAGATAATAGTAATCAGCAATATACTTATAAACCTTCAAGTAACAACGTAGCAAATGTTTGCTCAATGCAATCATCAAATACCAACATTTATTCATATTCTTCAACTTTCCTTTCAATATCTTTTCTTCTTGTGCTTTTAATGGCATCTATTTTCGCTATTGCATTTGCTGTTGGATATGCATTCGGTATTGATAATTTGATTAAATTTGCAAAAATTGAATTAGGGGAAATAATTATAACACTATTGATAATAGCTATATTTTTTGCTGCTGTGTCTTCTGTCAATGGTACCGTTTCTATATTTGGAAATACGTTTTCGCAATCTCATCAAGGAGGCATAATAGGTGATGATTGCATTTCCCTTTATAATATTTCTATTTCAGTATTTGCCTATACCCTTGTGCCTATTTCATTTCCCTTATTTACTTTTTCAAATATGCTAAGTTCTATTGAAATAAGTGCAATGCCTTTAAGATTCGGTATTTATTTTATGCCCTTCGGCGGTTTTGGACTTATTTTAAATACAATATCATATCTTAATAACTTTTCAGATTATTTGATTGGCTTGTCTATAGGTGTTGCTTTCTTTTTATCAATAATCTATTCTATGTTTCCGCTTTTCTTCTATTTTGGAATAATTCTTCGATGTTTACCTTGGACTCGTGCAGCAGGAGGTGCTTTTTTGGGGCTTTTCTTCGGCTTTTATATAATTTTTCCATTGCTTCTACACGGTTTCTTAGTTGAAGGTGCAGTAGCATCTGCTTCTGTTAATTATAGCATACCTACAAATGCAAACCCATTTATGCAAACCATAAAGAATTTAGGAACTTTTTTTAATAATGTTATTTCTATATTGAATCCTTATAAAATAGTAGAGACATATGCCACTTTAATAATAGAGCCTTTGATAAAGTTTCTTTTTGCATTAATAATATCGCTTTTAATATCCTACGATTTTACAGAACTTGTGGGTGATTTTCTAGGTGCTCCAAGCTTGAACTCAAGTAATGCTTTAAAAGGGGTGCTTTAATATGATGCCTTTTATATTTAATATACAAACTAGCATAGGAGAGCTATTGCAAAATAGTTATGGAATAGCTTTAATTGCTGTACTTATTGTTATAGGGGTTGCTGGAATAGTTTATGCACTAAGTTCATTATTGGCTCTTCCAACTATGAAACACTGGGCTATAAATCAGGTGTACGAAGCTCTTATAGGAATAATTTTATTTATTGCTCTTTTGGGTCTATATTATTTAATAACATCAAATCCTGTACCTTTTTTTAATGCTTTAGGTGTAGTCTCTAATTCATGTGAAGGAGCCCAAACCATATTTGATCTAGGTGCTTGCAACCTTGCAACTTTTACAAAAGGAGCATTTACGGATTTTGCTGCTCTTTACTACTTATCTTTCTTTGCTTCTTTAAATCCAAAAATAACAATGACTATGACTATACCTCCTTCAGCGTATGGTGTTAATATATCTGATGAATTTACTATTCTTCCAAATACTATACCTTCGATGCTTTCCAATTTTATGGGTATACTACTTTTTATGTTACTCTTAAATCAAATACAAATGCTTTTTATGTCTGCAAGTTGGCTTTTCTTTGGTCTTTTTATATCCATAGGGTTTGTTGGCTGGATTTTTGGAATTTCCCGCAGTTTCGGAGGCACCATGATTGCCCTTGCAATAGGTCTTGGACTAATATATCCACTATTGATTTCAATAACCTATGGCTTTATAAACTTGCAAAGCCCTTCTTCTTTAATTACATTTTTCAATGATGAAAACCAAATTGCTCAGCAATTTGCATCACTTACTTTTAGTAATTTGCCTTTATCTTTTACTAGCTTTGTTGCAGATTTGTTATCAATTTTTGCACCTATCGTTGCAGGTTTAACTTTTATTCCATTTTTAAATTTTATGATACTTGATGCATTTATATTAGATTTTTCTCAATCAATGGGTGAAAAGATTTCGTTTTTAATAATGTTAAATAATGTAATATAAAAAAGTTATTTTATGAGTTTTTGCTGATTAAAATGCGACAATGTAATATTTGACAAACATATTTCAATTATAAGCAATATATAATGCCTATAATGCCAAATCTAAAATTAAATTATTTAAGCATTGGTATTAAATAAACTAGATATCTGTCTGCTAAGATTATTCAATTAACTATTTGAGTTTTTATGATTATATTAATTTGGCGAGAATATGAAGCTATTAAGTGCTCAATTTAATATCCTATTACTAATTGCGTTTATTCTGCTATTTTTGCCAAATTTCGCTAATGCTTCCTCATATCAAAAATTGTTAGCAAATCCAATAACTTCAAACATTAATCCACCTATATCTTCTGGCAGTAGTATTACTTTAACAGCCCATGCTTCCGGCGGCGGAACTACTTTCTATCAATATTTTTGGTATACTTCATCTAAAGAAGGAGAATGTTCAGATTCATATACCCCTATAACAAAATGCAATACTTATCAAACATGTACCGTTACTCCAAGCTCTTCAACATATTATTGTTATATTGTTACAGCTACAACAGGAAGTAATCCAGGCATCCAACAGGTAGCCAATTCATTTACTTATTATGTACAAGTTGAACCAATATCTGTGAGTGTGACACCTTCTTCGCAAACTTTTACTTCAGGTACACAAATTACTTTAACTGCTTGCGTTATTGGTGTGCCTTCTTCATATACCTCATATACCTATCAATGGTATAATTATACTTCAATAACTCCAGTTGCAATAAGTGGAGCATCTGCAGCCACATTTACAGAAATTGCCGGGGCAACTCCTCAAACCGTCAAATATCAAGTAGAAGTAAAGGGAAGTTTAGGAGATATTTATTCTAGTGTTTATTCTTATACTATAATAAATCCAAATCCTACTCCCCCTCCTTCGCCTCCTTCACCTCCTCAGCAGCAATCATCAAATTGCGGCTTACTTCCCGCTTCCATATCTGCGCAGGTAACTTCACAAGCTCCGTGGTATTGCCCAATAAACGAGCAAATTTATGATGCTTGGAAAAGTTATATTCCTGCAGTTTTAATAGTAATCCTCCTTGCATTTTCAATTGCTGCTTTAATATATTTAATAGGCGTCCTTGTAAATAGAGAAAATATAAAACGTTTTGCTTTAGGTGAATTCTATGAAGCAATTGCATCTACAATCATAGCGGCTGCCTTTTTGTATATATGTGCAGTGCTTTTTGGTTTGATTCCTGCATATGTAGTCGGAACTGTAAATCCTTATGCTACTGCTTTTCATTTAATATTTATGGTAATAAATGCTGCTGAAACTTTGTTTAATTCATTATACCAACTTGTTTTACCAATCTCTGCATTTTCTTCGCTGTATGTTACTCTTACTGTACCTATACCAGGTGCAACATCTATTACTTCTAACCTTTTTATACCTCAAATTGCTTACCTTGCAGATATACTGGTAACTGAGCCTGCGGAAGTTTTAAGTTCTTTTGTTATAGAAGGAATGATTGCCTTATATTCAGAGTATTACCTTCTTCTATTTTTTGCAATATATGCAATACCTATATTTCTAATTCCTGGAGTTATATTAAGAGCACTTATGCCAACTAGAGCTTTAGGTGGAGCAATGATAGCTGTTGCAATGGGATTTTATCTTATCATGCCGACTTTATTTGCAATTGCATTCTACTTTACTGTTCCGCAAACCTTTAAAACAATTTCACTTGGTGCCATTGCAATTACAAGAGATACTGCGCAAGGATTACCATCAACTCTTAGTGCATCTACACCTCTAGTTAGTGATTTAAATCAAATGCAAGTGGCAATGAGTGATTTCTGGCTCCTTATATTATTTTATCCGCTTTTAATAATTGCAGTAACATATACCTTTATAGTTGAAATGTCAAATTTTATAGGTGGAGCACAACAAAGAATGGGAAGGCTTCGCGGCTTCATATAATTTTCTTTATATCCCCTACAAGTGCTTGATAAGCTTCGCATGCAGTCCAATCTGTAGCAATTTTACTTTCTTTTATACTTTTTCTAATAATCTGCGCCTCTTCACTTTGCAGTATAGGATCTAAATAATATTGAGTTTCCCTTATATTTCCAAGTTTGTTATTAACCATTATAGAGGGATATACATCTCCAAAGCTATCTAAAAATATAGATGCTTCCAAACTTCTACTTTTTACTGGAACTTTCTTAGTTATAACAAATTGATATAAGCCTTTTAAAAATGCTCTTTCTATTATAGACATTGCTCCAAATTCAAATTTTCTTTTTTTAATAGCACTATATATTTCATCAGCAATTATTCTATCGTTTGCCTTAATATTTACTGCATTTTGTGCATTTCCATAGTAATTATCCGAAATCTGTGCAAGATTAAAATGAAAATCATTATATGTTATTTGAGGTATTTCTTTTTTTACGGCATTTATCGTTTCTTCAAATTTACCTATATTATATGCACTTATCGTATAACCAAAAACAAAATAAAGATTTTTATAAATTTTCTTAAGTTCAATTAATCTTTTATACAAATCTATTGCTTTATCATAATTTCCAGGTATACCTCTAATTTTATCATGCAATTCTCTATACCCATCAAGACTCACAGTTATAGCAATTTTCGATATACCTAATTTTAGAATGCTAATTAATTTATCAATTATGATATCATGATTAGTTAAAGAATTTGTCGGCATCGTTAATATATAAAGTGGAGAGTAAGTGTTAAATGCTTCAACAATTTCAACTAAATCATTTCTTAAAAATACCTCACCTCCTGTAAGCTCTATCCATTTAAAATAATTATTTTTTTTTGCAAAATTCCTTATTTCTTCTAGAGTAAGTTCATTTTGTGGTGTTTTTTTCCATATATTGCACGTTAAGCATTTAGATTGGCACCTATAGGTAATAGCAAAATTAAGTTTATATGGCTTTTTAAGTTCCATAAAATTTGACTTGATTATAGTATACTCCAAAGGTAATACTCGTTTGATTGACATAGATAAATATAAAAACTTTAGATATATTAATTTAATGCATATTTAATTTATTTAAATGATCAAATGCGTTCTTTAATGCTATTTATTTATATATTATTTGCAACTTTTATAATTGGCATAAGTAGTTCAACGACAGTCACTTTGACAGGCTCGTGTTCTTCTTCAATAATTCAAATAAACGGTTCAAATGCATTTCTTTTTAATTTATCAAATAGTGGAAATGGCCCAGCACAAAATCTTACTTTACTCACAAGCCCATACGGTTTATCTGCAAGTAACGTCGAAACTCTCTCGATATTACAGCCAAATACTTTGCATAGTTTCACTTTTTTTGTAAAAAATATAACGTATCCTGGTACATACGCGGTTGGTATTTATGTAGCATATCAGCAAGGAACTCAAACTTTTGCTGTTTCATTTCCTTGTATTATTTATTATAAATATTACTCAATTCCTTTATTAATTAAATCACAAAATGTTAAAATAAATGGAGGTATACTTTCATTTAATGTCACGAACATCGTTGATTATCCAATATCTGCTACCGCTTATTTCATTGCCCCGCCGGGTATAAAATTTAATAAATCAATTGTAAATTTTACAGTATCTCCCCTTAATACATATCACGTTGCAGTATCAATAAATGAATCCACCCTTGAAGGACTTAATATGAATATAAATGTGGTTGCAATAGTATACTATATAAAAAATAACACACATTATTCATTAGCCTTTTCTCCAGTTTCAATAAATCTATTAACAATTAAACCATCTAATACTCCATTAAATTATTTATTATATACGTCAATAATACTAATTATTTTATTGATTATTCTTTTAATTTATGCTTTTGTTAGAAGATCTTTTAAACGTAATAAAAAGAAGGGGATAAATTGAAAAAACCTTATATAAGCATAATAATACCTACATTGAATGAAGAAGCAAATATAGGTAATGTAATAAAAGGAGTAAAAAATGTTTTATATAATAAAGAAAACGAAATAATTGTTGTAGATGGTTATTCAAAAGATAGAACAGTAGATATTGCAAAAAATATGGGGGCAAAAATACTTTATGATAACTTTGGTAAAGGTTCTGCTTTGATAAAAGGAATGCATGCAGCTCAAGGTAAAATATTAATATCAATGGATGCAGATCTTTCAAATAAACCAAATGAATTACTTCTTCTTATTGCTGGAATAGAAGCAGGATACGATGTATGTATGGGATCTCGCTTTCTTATGGGTGGCGGAAGCGAGGATATGCCTTTAATAAGAAAATTTGGAAATGCTTTTTTTGTTTTTATGGTAAATCATATATACAAAACAAAATATACTGATCTTTGCTATGGTTATAGGAGTTTTTCTCGGGAAGCTATAAAAAAAATTAAATTATCAGAAAAAGGCTTTGGAATAGAAACTGAAATCAGTATAAAAGCTAAAAAAGCGCATTTGAAGATATTAGAAATTCCAAGTTTCGAAAAGAAAAGAGCAGCAGGCATCGGCAAACTTAGAACTTTTTCTGATGGATATATTATATTAAAAACAATATTTAAAAATATAAGATAAAGTTTTTGATATTTGCGTGCCCAACTAATAATTTATAAAAAATAAAATTTAATAAAATATCAAACTTACATTATTTTTTTGCTTCAGTATACATCCCTACGAGTGATCCAAGTAAAGTAAGTGCAAATCCTACAATAAATCCACCAAATGCTAATAATGAAACAATTCCAAAAGATAATCCTATTACTGACCAAACCTTTAATTGTTGTATATTTCTTGTATTTGTAAGTATCGCAGCCATGATCACAATTAAACCACACAATATACTTACTGCTCCATCAATAAAAAAGAATGCAGGATATGTTTGTATAGGTACAGCATAATTTACAATTCGCATAAAAGTAAACATAGCAGAAGACATTGTCATAACTAAAATCCCGCCAAAGAGAATTATTATGCCACCGGTAAACATCAAAATAAATGGAGCTTTTGGTGCAATCTTTAATTCATTAATTTTCATATCTGTAACTATTTTAGTTTTATCTTTGCTTTTAGATTTACCTTTTACCATTTTCGTCATATTATCACTTTTATTATATCTGTAACTTTTAAATACCTTTCTTTTGCTTTATTTTAAAGTATAAGTATTTAAAAAGCCAACATTCTACTGAAATATGCATAAAGTGAACTATCTTGCCTTTGCTGATAGATTTCTACTATACATATGTTTTGAAAAGTTCATGCTATTTTCTTTGTCTGTTTGTTATTTATCTTGTTTAATTTTTATTTTACGAATAACATAAATACACCTGTTCACATAAAGCTTATCTTTATTGAAATTCTCTTCTTAATTGGTAAGTATAAACAAACTGATCTCCTCTCACAAAAGAATTTGTAGATTCTTTTTTGCCTTGATTTTACATCTATATTTTGCAAATATGCATTTAAAAATCAAAACCCTTTGAAAAGGTATTAAAAGAGATTGTGCACAAGAATTAAATATTTTTAAATTACTTAACTATTGATTTTATGGAGAATAAAGATATAGAAAACGTTTTATCTTCTCTGCCTTATTCTTATGAAGTAAGCAATAATAGTGAAGAAATAGTAAATGAATATAGTAAATATGAAGGCAAAGAGGTATCTATAGCAGGTAGGATAATGGGAATAAGGAAAAGTGGAAAATTACTTTTTGTGGATATTTTAGATAAAACAGGTAAAATACAAGGTTATTTTGATTATTCTTTAATAGGAGAAGAAGAATTTAAAAATGTAAAAAAATTTAACATAGGAGATATAATAGGAGTAAACGGTGAAGTTTTTAAAACAAATCCTGGAGAAATTAGTATAAAAGCAAAGAAAGTAAGTTTACTTGCAAAAGCCTTAAGATCGTTACCTGAAAAATGGAAAGGATTACAAGACATTGAAATTAGATATAGAAAAAGATATTTAGATCTTATAGTAAATCAAAAAGCACGGGATATAATAACAAAAAGAACAAAGATAATTAATCATATAAGAGAATATTTAAATAATAAAAATTTTTTGGAAGTAGAAACTCCAGTAATACAACCTCTTTATGGAGGAGCGGATGCTGAGCCTTTTAAAACTTTTGTAAATACATTAAACGAAGAGGATTATTTGAGAATATCAAACGAATTATATCTTAAAAGGCTAATAATAGGTGGTATGGAAAGAGTATATGAGATATATAAGGCTTTTAGAAATGAAGATATAGATAGCACGCATAGTCCAGAATTTACAATGCTTGAAGCATACCAAGCATATACAGATTATGAAGGAATGATGAAGCTTACTGAGGAATTATTTAAGTATATTGCAGAAAAACTTTCTATTACTAATTTAACTTATCAAGGAAATAAATTGAATATACTTGCTCCATTTAATAGAGTTAAATATGTAGATGCAATAAATGAGGAAGTGGGGCAAGATATATTAAGTCTTGATGATGAAGCTCTTTTTAATCTCGCAGAAAAAGAAGGAATAAAATTTGAAAAAGGAAAAAGATTTAGAGCACATGCATATGATAAACTCTTTGAAAAAATAGTGCAACCAAAACTTATTCAGCCTACTTTTGCAATAGATTTTCCAGCAGAAACGTCTCCTCTAACTAGACCAAAAAGAGGAAACAATAAACTTGTTGAAAGATTTGAATTTTATATAAATGGGCTTGAAATAGCAAACGCATATTCAGAATTAAATAATCCAATAATACAAAGAAGAAATTTTGAAAAAGAGCAAGAAAAAGCAAAAGCAGGGGATAAAGAAGCAGAACCATTAGATATGGATTTTGTTGAAGCAATGGAATATGGAATGCCACCAACAGGTGGCATAGGGATAGGGATAGATAGATTGGTTATGATATTTACAGATCAAGTATCTATAAAGGAAGTAATACCTTTTCCTATGGAAAAACGGTATAGCTAAAAATAATCTTTATAGGATTATATAGTTGCAAAAAGAAATTTTTCAAAAGCGAATGTAAACTACCATACCTTTGCAGATAGCTTTTGTGAGGTTGAATTTATTAATATTTTAATGTAAATAAAATCTTCAAGAAAAACAGAGTTTCTCTTTTTCTACAGCAAAATCCTACTGTGGTTTTACATCTGATAAATCAGGTGATAGATATGACAACAGCAATAAATAAACATTATCAGGAGCCACATTATGAAAATGTAAGGACCCTAATTTCAATTAAAGTATGAAATTCTACAAATCAAAGATTCCAAAGGATTTAGAATATGAAACGAGAGTCTATTTAGATACTATTTTTTTATGCTGAAGAAAATATTTAATATGGCAAAAATAAGTCTATTGGAATAAGAAGATTGTGTTGCATGTATTTTCCATGTCAATTACATATTAGAATATGTAGAATATGCATGTATGAGAAATTGAAGTAAATATATGTGTAAATCTAAAAAGCGGTTTGTATGTTATTATAAAAATCGATACCTTATATTTAAGTATAATAGCAATTTATAAAAAGATATCTTACCAAATATTTAACTGTGTGAGTCTAAACCTCACATATTTTAATGTGCATAATGTGCAAAACTTATAACTTTCCCGTCGTAGCTCAATGGCTAGAGCGACCGGCTGTAGTTTTGTTTTTCAGAAATGAAAATGGATACCGGTAGGTTGGGTGTTCGACTCACCCTGACGGGATTGTGCCTCGGTGGTGTAGCGGTTAGCATACGAGCCTGTCACGCTTGCGACTCGGGTTCGAATCCCGACCGAGGCGCCTTATTTATTTTAACTCAAAAGGCTTTTTGAAGCACTTCAATTTATTTATTGTGATGAAACGGGCAATAAAAATATCTTAAATATAATAAGTGCAAGAATGCTTTTAAGTTTTAGTTATGGGTTTCTTAATATACTATTAAGTCTTTATTTGCATAGTAAAGGTTACTCTCTTATTGCAATAGGTGGAATTATAGGAGGAGCAATAATCATAAGTGCTTTTCTATCTTTTTTTATAGCGATGGTAGCTGATCATTATGGAAGAAAAATAGTCTTATTAATATTATTTATATTATTTTCTCTATCATCAATATTTTTTATTATTATAAGAAACCCCATTCTATTGGCTATAACTGCAGGGCTTGGAAGTTTTACTGGTTCCGGAGGTGGACCGATAGGATCCGGTGGACCTTTTGGTGCAGTTCAAACTGCTTTAATAACAGAGTTCGTTGATAGAGAAAAATTCGGAAAGGTTCTTGGAATCGTTTCAGCTTTAGGAATGTTTGCAAACGTTGCTGGTGCTTATTTTATAACTTTATTTGAAGCAAGTAATATAAACGTATACTTGCTATTTTATGTTGCTAGCGCGCTAGGTTTTGCTGGGGCAGGTATAACAGCCTTTCTCAAAGACAACAAGAGCAGAAGTGCAAGCCTTTTGCCTAAGGTATCTTGGAAGAACATACTTAAATTATCTCTTCCTGCTATTCCTTCTGGAATTGCCGGAGGTCTGATAGCACCAATATTCTCCTTGTGGTTCAATATGAGATTTAATATAAATGCTGGAGAGATAGGCTTAATATTTGGAACTGCAAATTTATTTACTGCTATAATGCTTTTTGTGATTCCTAGATTCATAAGCAAGAATAATGAGCTTAAGGCTATTATAGGATCAAGGATTATAGCGTCAGTAGCATTGATTTCATTGGCCTTGAGTCCCTATTTACTTTTGGCTGCCATTTTCTTAACTATAAGAAATGCAAGCCAAATGGGAGCTACCCCAATAAGGCAAGCATTTTCAATGGGTATTGTCCATGACACAGAACGTGCTACAACCTCTGGTGCTACAAGTTTTGCAAGAACCAGTTTTTCTGCAATAGGCCCGCCTATAGCAGGCAACGTGCTTTCATACAGCATAGAATCCATCCCTTTGTTTAGCGGAGCATTAAGCTTGCTTGATCCACTTCTTTACTTTATACTTTTTAGAAGAAAAGATAAACATTAACTTGAATAAAATTTATGTCATTTCCAAGCATTTATATATTTATATTTATAAATAAATATTTAGCAAGATTCTATTTCTTGCATTTTGGTGTTCAAGTGAAGTTTAGTGAAATGAAAATAAAGCCAGAAATAGTAGAAAGATTAGCAAAAGTAGGGTTTATTGATGCAACAGACGTTCAAGCAGAGGCAATACCAATACTTCTTGAAGGGAAAGACTTAATAGTGAGAGCAAAAACAGGCACAGGAAAAACTCTTGCTTTTATTGTGCCAATATTTCAAATGATTGATAAGCACAAAGAAGGGGTAAAAGTACTGATACTTGCTCCAACTAGAGAACTTGCTTTGCAAATAACTTCAATGGCGAGCAAAGTGATTTCGAAGGAATTGCGAATTCTTACAGTTTATGGTGGGGTTTCAATAAATCCTCAACTCAACGCAATAAAGAACGGTATAGATATAATTGTAGGTACTCCTGGGAGGATTATAGATTTGATTGATAGGCAATCTCTTAATCTTGATACGATTTCGTTTCTCGTTTTGGATGAATGCGATATAATGTTAGATATGGGTTTTATAGATGATGTCAGATTTATAATGGAGAAAACACCTATGAAAAAGCAAACAATGATGTTTTCTGCAACTGTTTCAAAAGAGCTTCTTAAAACTTCTGAAGAATATATGCGCGATGCAAAGTTCATTTCTATTGGAAGCGATGATATGCTTACTGTAAATAAAATTACTCATTTGTATAGCATAGCAAGCGGAATAGCAAAGTTTCATATGCTTCTTGGATATATACACGATTATAATCCAAAGAAAGCCATAATATTTGTAAGTACTAAAATAGAAGCAGATAAAGTATACAGTTTTCTTGCAAGTCAACAATTTAGTGTAGTGCTTATGCATGGTGGCTTAACTCAAGCTAAAAGGGAAAATTCACTTAATCAGTTTAGAAATTCACATCAATTTCTTATAGCAACTAATGTTGCATCAAGAGGTCTTGATATTCCTGATATAAGTGATATAATAAGTTTTGATGCACCTGAAGATACATATACATATATTCATAGAGTAGGGAGATCCGCTAGAATGGGAAAAGTGGGTCGAGCGTTTACCATAATTTCTAAAAAAGATATAAGCTTAATAAAAGGAATAGCATTTCAAGCAGGAATTCAAATAAAAAAGATTTATATAGATACAAAAAACTTTGAAAATATAAATGTTAAACATAATTTTACTACTGCAAAAAATTTCTACAGAAATATTAATAAGAAAGATAGAAATTTTTATAAAAATAAAGAAACTACCAATATTGGTAATTGGAAATATAAGCTCTCTAGACGATAAATATTTGTGATACTATGGCAAGTGCTCAATTACTCGTAAAAGATAAGCAGGCAAAGATTCTCCTTACTTTAAAAGATACTCAGCAAGAATGGTATATAAGTACATTAGCAAAAAAGACGCAAACAACTTATGTGCACGTGCATAGATTTATAAATTCGTGTGAAAAGATAGGAATAATAAGTATAGAAAAACACGGCAAACTTAAAACAGTAAAATTGACAGATAGAGGTAATAAGCTTGTTGATTCGTTAAAAAACATCTATTCTCTTACTGAAGCATCAGAATCTCACATACCTTCTATTCAATAATTACTGCTTTTTTTGTCAGACAACTTGTACTACGCTATTTTTTCTTAAAGCATTTATTACATAATCATAATTTCTATAATGAGCAGTAGCAACAAGTGTTACTGTATATTCGCCTTTATCTGCATTTGCAGAATTGTATACTTGTACATTTATATCTTTTTCTTCGTCAGGAGCAATTTCCCCTATTTTTTCTAATTTATACCTTGATAAAGCTATTGTATCAAAGCCAAGATTATCTGGAAGCTGTATCACGAGTGAAGTAAGAAGTGGATCCTTTGTTGTATTTTTTATTTTTACATGAAGCGTAGATGAACTTCTTTGATTTGCATAAAGCTTATATGGAATCCATTCTGTCGTGATCCTATAAGGGAATTTATAGGTATCCTTATTCTCTTTTTTTCTAAATATACTGAAAAAATCCATACAAATCGCCTTTTTATTATTTTATTTAATTTAAAATTTATATCTATTTCTGCTTTATTATTATACTTTCTTTCAATCAACTACATTCACTGTATCCACATCTTGGACATGTGAAGCAGCCTTCTGCAGCAATCATTTTAGCTCCGCATACAGGACAGCTTTTTTCTGCAGTAGGGGATAATACATACGTAGCAGCATCTTCCTTTATCTTAGATATTTGGACTTTATCTATCTTTTCATGAGCATTTTTTACATCTTCTAAACTACTCTGTTTATGTTCATCAATGCTTTGAAGAACTTGAACTTTCTTGCTACCATCTCTGTATACAGTTATTCCTTTGCACCCAAGTTTATAAGCTAAGAAATATGCTTTCTCTACATCTTCTGGTGTTGCATAATTTGGTAGATTTATTGTCTTTGATACCGCATTATCGGTGTACTTCTGGAATGCAGCTTGCATTTTTACATGCGCTTCTGGAGATATATCCCATGCTGTCACAAACAATCTTTTTACTTCGTTAGGTATCTCTTCTACATCTTGAATCGAAACTCTTCCGGCTAACTTCTTCATCAATTCTTCTGAGTAAAAATTATAATCTATTGAATATCTTTCGAATTCGTTATCTATTTCAATTAGATTACTTCCTAAACTTTCTTTTACATTTCTCGTGTATACAACAGAGAATATAGGTTCTATACCTTGTGATGCGCCTCCAGCTATAATGCTTATTGTCCCTGTAGGTGCTATTGTTGTAACAGTTGAATTTCTTAATGGTTTATATCCAAGATTGTGCCATATACTATTTTCAAATTCCGGAAACGGTCCTCTTTCAGTAGCTAAAATTTCACTTTCTTCTCTTGCTTTGTTTGTTATAAAAGACATTATTTTTTCTGCAAGAAGCAATGCTTCATTACTATCATATCGTATTCCAAGTTTTATCAATAAATCTGCCCAACCCATTACGCCTAGACCTATTCTTCTTATTGCTTTCGTTACTTTCTCTATTTCAGGAATTGGAAACTTATTTGCATCTATTACATCATCAAGAAATCTTGTAGCTAATTTAACAATTCTTTCAAGTTCATCCCAATCTACTTCATAATGATGGTCAACTGTCTTCGTCATCTTTGCTAAATTTATTGAAGCAAGATTGCACGAATCATAAGGATAAAGAGGTTGTTCTCCGCAAGGGTTCGTTGATTCTATTGGTCCATATTTTGGCACAGGATTTGAATACGTAGAATTCATTCTATCTAAAAAGATTATACCTGGATCACCAGTTTTCCATGCCATTGTAATGAGTAAATTCCACACTGCTTTTGCATTAAGTTTGCCAACTGCTTTGTTTGTACGTGGATTTATTATTTCATATTCTTTTCCATTTTCTAAACTTTTCATAAATTTATCTGTTATGCCTATTGAAAGATTAAAATTTCTCAATGCTCCTTCATTTTCTTTTGCCATTATAAAATCTAATATATCTGGATGGTCGACTCTTAATACCCCCATGTTTGCTCCTCTTCGCTTTCCGCCTTGCTTTATTTGTTCAGTTGCTTCATTGAATATTTTTAAAAAAGATATAGGACCTGATGCCACTCCACTAGTACCATGTACAATGTCGTTAGCAGGCCTTAATCTAGAAAAAGAGAAACCTGTCCCGCCACCACTTTTTTGTATTATAGCCATGTTTTTTATTGCATCAAATATTTCTTCTATTGAATCTTCTATCGGCAAAACAAAGCATGCACTTAACTGCCCTAGCTTTGTTCCTGCATTCATAAGAGTTGGCGAATTAGGCATAAATTTGAAGGACACCATACCATCATAAAATTGCTGCGCAGTTTCATTTACTTCAGAATCACTTTTATTATACTTCTTTTCTACGCTAGCAATTGCATTTGCAACTCTATGAAACAGTTGCGATGGAGTTTCTATTATTTTACCGTTTTCATCTTTCAATAGATAACGTGCACTAAGTACAACTAAAGAATTTATTGGGAGTTTTAATTCATCATCTTCAATACCTAATGAAGCTTTAAACATTCTTATTTCTGTTCTTTTATTTCTATAAATTATGTATCCTTTCGCAACTTTAGGATCAATTTGCATTAAACTATTTTCAACCAGATTTTGAATTTCCTCAACACTTATTTCATCTTTATCTAACTTTTCTATTGCAGCTACACTTTCTTTAGTTGCTGTGTCTATTTTGCTCTCCAATTCATTTATAGCTTCTACAGGATAAACGCTCATAAATGCCTTTTTTATTGCCTCTCTTATTTTCGAAGAATCAAATTCTACCCTTGAATTATTTCTTTTTATTACAAATTTAGTCATCTGAACCCCCTAATCTATAATTTTTCACAAATTTATAAAAAGATAAACAAAACTTGGTTATATCTTTTTTACCATTAATAATTAAATTATTTTTATTTTTTTCTTTTTTAGTAGGATAAAAGTATTAAACAGATTAAACAACAAATTATCTTACTTCCCTTATAGGAGAAGCTCCTTTGATTACAAATTTGGACCTTATATTAATATACATGCAAATAATTGCAAAATAACATGCCTATGTTCTTTCATACTGTTTTTACTTTATTAATTTTACAAATAATAACAAATACATTTATTTGCTTCCATCAATTTCCAACTAAGAACTCCTGCTTGTGAAGTTAAATTAGATTTGTCATCTAATTTGATATAGCTTATTTCTTATTTGCGACTTTTTTGAGAATACTAAATACGTCATTATTATAAAATCAATAATTATTGCACCGTGCATTATTGTGCAATATATACATATTGATCTAACTACAAAAAATTCTAAATACAACATATATGGAACTACAATCAATCCAAAGAATCTCCAACCAAACAGTATTTTGAAAAATACTTTAGCTATAGATTCCTTAGCTTCTGTTATAATAATAACCATTAAAATATTGATAATAAACCACGTTGCTGCAAGAAAATCTACAGATATAGGTGTACCTGCAATATAAAGAGTAGAATAGGGACTTAATAAAACTTTTGCACAATTTAATGTTATTCCTGTGATATTATTGTTTTCTATACAAAAAGGCGGTAATTGATGTACTACATCAAGTTCGTATATAACTGTAAATGAAGATATAAGTCCTATAATAGACATTGCAATTAATATTAAAAATTGCCTTTTGCTGCTTCTCATTTTTCACAACTTAATAATTTAACTATAAATAATGTAAGTATTATATGATGTTGACTTTTTAAATACTTATCTTTTGAAATAAAAACAATCCCTACAACAGGAATACCTTCTTTCTTAGATGACAAACCCCATACAGTAAGTAGGGCAAGAGATAATATGAATAAGGATGTAGAACGCGTTTTTTTCTAAGCTAAGATAACTATTTGGTCTTGCAAAGAACAGGTATAGCATAAAGAAAGTTACTGTGCATGTGTTCGCATGCCTCATCGCATATTGGATGCGATATACGTGATAAAATTGTAGAAGTGATGTAATTGACAAATAATAAAAAGTTGGTGAATATGTTATAATAGAAAAGCAACATCCTTATACATTATTAAAGAAATTATAAATATATTTTTATATAATATTTAAAATATAATCTGATCTGATATTTTGAAAAAGTATTTTAAAAATTTTTGATAATACGCGTAATAAAATGGTAATTAAAAGAGAAAAGAATGAAGTAAAACTTAGTATCCCTTTATTGTCAAGAATAAGAAAAATATGTATTAAAGAAAATCCCAATAATGCCAAACTGCCAATAGACAAAATGTTAGAAGTAGTTGTTAAAATTGCAGAACAAAGCAATATTGATACATTTACTAATCTTTATAACAAAAAGCAATTTGAAGAAGATTTGATTAAGCAAATAAGCATTACAGATAGATCTGATAGTTTCTTCTCGTTAATGATACTAGATTTAGACAGTTTTAAAAAAATAAATGATTCTTTTGGTCATTACTACGGAGATATAGCAATAAAAGTTACGGCAGAATCTATTAATAAAAGCATTCGTAAATATGATAATGCTTATAGAATAGGTGGAGATGAATTTGCAATAATACTGCCAAAAACTTCTAAAGAGCAAGTTTCTGTGATTATAAGTAGGATAAAAATTAATGTTACTAAAAATATTTCTATTGCTTTTGCAAATAAAGGAAAAGTACTCAATGATCAAGAAATATCTATAGGTGTTTATACTTATTTAGGTCATTCTGGTTTTTTTGATCAAGAAAAAATAAAGCAAAAAGCTATAGAGATATTTAATAAAGCAGATAAAGCACTATATGAAGATAAAGTAAATAAGGTAAATGCAACAACTAAGAGACAAGCTTACAAATCAAATAATCAAAAGTAAAATGTTCCCAAAAAGAAGAGAAATGATAAGCCCTAGAAAAATAGGTACCGCAAATGGTATGCCATTTTCATATACAGGTATTTTTGAATTTATTCTATTTTCCTTCAATTCTTCTATAATATTCTTTGTTGCAAGCCCGGTAAACTCAGGCACTTTTGATTTTATACTGTCTAGTAATTCCTTGTTCATAAGGCTTATTGCTATCATATCGTCTATTCCAAGCTCGCTCGCTTTTTTATAAATTATCATAACTCTAAGCATTGCCTTTTCAAAAAGTATAGTAATATCTGAACTGAAAATAAAAATCCCTATCAAGATAATGCCATATAAACTTAACATGCCGAAATTAGCAAGCATGCCTGCAAAAATAAGATATGCAACACTAAATATTATAACTTTAAATTCTGCTTTCTTAGTTTCATTCTTATTTAAGTATAGTAAATTTTTCCTTGCTGCTTTAGGTATATAAATAATTGGTACTATTATAAGTGCAATAAATCCACTTGCTATAAAAAGCGAAAGTATAAATGGAAGTGAATATTGTATTTTGTTTATTAATAATGGAACTTCTTGAAATGGTATTATTAACGATAATAATACAATTTCTATAATATCTCCTAAACCAATTTGCCCAATTTTATATATTAAGAAACCTACAGAAAAAGCAATTATAGCAAACGTTGCACTTTCAACTAATATAGTTGGCATAATAAAAAGGAATGCAATTCCAATTATACTTGTAGTATAAATTATAATATTTGGTATATTTCTTCTATTAAACAAATCATAACACATATAAATAGTTGCTATGGTTATAGCAGTAATAATTCTGATCAAATAGAAATTTATTAAAGGCATAAATTCCCCTATCTTATTTAGTTTATGATATATATATCCTTATACTTTTCAAACTTAAATAGGATGCTGACTTTTTAAATACTTATCATTTGAGATAAAAATAAATCTTTGCAACTGATTTGTTTTTTCTCTTTGATTGTAATCTAACTTAAAAAATGATGCATGCCACGATAAAATTTAGTGCCCTAAAATTTAAACTTTTTATGTGTGAATATATATAATTTAAAGTTTAATATCAATTTGGTGTTTTTCATGATCGACTATAAGGGCATTGAAGAGAAATGGAATAAAATATGGGAAGAAAACAAAATTTATGAGGCGGATGTTTGTGATAAAAAACCCTTATTGGTTACGGCAGCCTGGCCTTATCCGAATGGACCACAGCATATAGGCCATTTATTAACCTTTGGTACTGCAGATGTATATGCAAGATATAAGCGTATGCAAGGTTACAATGTTCTTTTCCCTATGGGAATACATAAAACAGGTACTCCTGTCCTAGCTATAGCAAAACGTATACTTAATAAAGATCCCAAAATATATGAAGAATATAAAAACTTTTTTAATATTCCTGAAACCATAATCGAAAAAATGACAGATCCAATGTTTGTGGCAGATTATTTTGCAAGTAATATATTTGAAGGAATAAAGAAAGCAGGTTTGGGAATTGATTGGCGTAGATCATTTACTTCTATAGATCCACAGTATAGCAAAATGGTAGAATGGCAATTTCAGAAACTCAAGGAAAAAGGCTTACTTGTACAAGGTAGACATGCAGTTGGTTGGTGTCCAAATGAAGGCAACCCTGTAGGGCAGCATGATACAAATCACGATGTTCAACCAGAAATAGAAGAAATAATTGCAATAAAATTCAAAGATAAAAACTCTGATACATACTTCCCATGTGGAACATACAGACCAGAAACAATATACGGTGTAACAAATCTTTTTATAAACAAGAAAGCAAAATATGTAGAAGTAGAAATAGATGGCCAAAAATTTTACCTTGCAAAAACTGCAGCAGAATCTCTTGCATATCAATTAAAGTTACAAATAATAAAGGAAATACAAGCAGATGAACTTGTAAATAAAAAAGCTATAAATCCAATAACCGGAGAAGAATTACCTATACTCTATGGATTTTTTGTAAATGATGATTTTGGTACAGGCATAGTTATGTCTGTACCTGCACACGCTCCTTTTGATTATGTTGCATTGAAAAGGCTTGAAAAGGAGGGATTTGCAGTCCCTCAGGAACCTTATAAGAGAGTACTAAACATAAATAATGATAGTAATAGCATGTCGATGCAACAAAAATATTTTTCTCTTGGAGTTGATGATATAGATAATGAAGAAATAGAAAGGATTACAGCAGAGATTTATAAAGAAGAAGCTCATAAAGGGGTTATGGCAATAGGTGAATTTGCAGGTATGAGCGAAATAGATGCAAGAAAAAAAATAATAGAAAAATTGAAAGTAAACAATATGGCATTTAGTTTTTTTATACTTGCAAACAGTCCAATATTCTGCAGATGTGGGAGTAAAGTTGTAGTAAAAATAGTTGAAGATCAATGGTTTATAAATTATGGTGATAGTGATTGGAAAGCAAAAGTAAATGAGTATTTCCCATCTATTTTCATATATCCTGAAAAAATGCGAAAATCATATGAAAATACAATTAGCTGGCTAGATATGCGTGCATCAGAAAGAAGCCAGGGTCTTGGCACAAAATTTCCATTTAATCCTGCGCACATAATAGAATCTCTTTCAGATTCGACAATTTATATGGCGTTTTATACGTTTTCAAATATTCTTAAGGCAGGAAATGTTCCACCTGAAAAATTAAAACCTGAATTTTTTGATTATATATTCGAAAGTAAAGGATCTCCAGATGAAATTGCAGCTTCAACAGGAATAGATGCACTATTAATTAACAAGTGCAAGGAATCCTTTGAATACTGGTATAAGTTTACTTCTAGGCATTCAGCATCTGAACTTATATTTAGTCATTTAACAATGTATATATTTAACCACGTTGCGTTGTTTCAAAAAGAATTCTGGCCTAAACAAATAGTTACTAACGGGATGCTACTCTATGAAGGTTCAAAAATGAGCAAAAGTATAGGTAATACTGTACCTGTACTTGATGCAATAGAAAAATATAATGCAGATCCATTAAGAATGGCCATAATTGCTCAAGCAGATCTCAGTAATGATTCAGATTTTAGAGTAGCAACTATAGATAGCATAAAATCAAAACTAGAATATCTACAAGAAGTGATATTACAACTTGATAATGATGAAGGTAAAGAATTGAATACTATAGATTTCTGGCTATATTCAAAACTAAACAAAAAAATAAAATTAGCATCGGCATATATGGATAAAATACAAATTAAAAGTGCCGCAAGTGAAATATTTTATAATTCTATAAATGAACTTAAAAGATATAGAGAAAGAGGCGGAAACAATAAACTTGTTCTTTCCGAATATATATCTGCATTAGTAAAAATGTTATCCCCTATAATGCCTTTTATATCTGAAGAATTTTGGCATGAACTCGGAAATACTACCTTTATATCTAAAGAAAATTGGCCAAACGTTAATGAATCGCTTATAAATACCTCATTAGAAGAATGCGAAAATATAGTAGATTCAACAATAATAGATATAGATAAAGTAATAGAGCTCTCATCAAAAATACCTGCAAATAAAGGCAAAAAACCGGTAAAAGCAAATATTATAATAGCAAGTCAATGGAAAATAGATTTATACAATATATTAGCAGAAACTAAAGATATACAGAAAGCCTTGGAAATTGTTCAAGACAAAGAGAAAGCAAATAAATATATATCAAAATTTAAAAATTTGATGGAATTATCTCAAAAAATAAATATAAACGCAGAGCAACTGTATTCTTCTTTCGTTGATTCTATACAATATATAAGAGATAAAATAAATATGGACGTTTTCATAATTAATGAAGATTTGTCAAATTCTGTTAGAGCCCCGCAAGCATTACCTAATCGCCCTGCGATAGAAATAGAGTGGAAGTAAGTTGATGAGATGGGAGTAGAAAACTATGACCTTTATATATTTGATTGGGATGGTACACTTACCAAAGGGAAGTTCATAAATAAACTAAATGAAAAACTCAACCCTTTTTGGAAAAGATGGAAAAAAGCGAGTAAATATGGAAAAATTAACAAAGAAAAAAAATTTATAGCAGACACAGAGATATTTGAAAAAAACGAAGAGAAATATTCATTATTTCTTGATTTATTTGTATTTATATATAAACCAAAATTACAAAAATATAGCAGAAATACGTTAGAATTACTTAAAAAAAGAGGCAAAAAAGTTGCTCTTTTTTCAAACGGAGCTAAATGGAGAATAAGAAGAGAACTTACCCATATAAAAATTTCTAAGTATTTTGATATAATAGTCAGCGCACAAGACATAGGAATACTTAAACCTAACCCATACGGTTTAAATATTATAGCAAAGCTTCTATCTATTAATCGTTCGCGAATATTATATGTTGGAGATATGGTAGATGATATAACAACTGCTAGAGCTGCAAAAATAGACTGTTGTGCAATCTCAGACGGCTTTGATACATATGAAATGCTAAAAGCAGAAAATCCACAATATTTATTCAAAACAATGGAAGAATTTTATCTTAATCTTAATTCTGCTTAGCAAGAAATTTTGCAACTTTCTATAATAGAAAGGGCTTATAAAAGGTTGAATTAATGGATGTATTGAGAAAATTGAATAAGAAAAGTATAAGAATTACTGATTTTGCTGCACAATATTGGTGTGAAAGGCAAATGGAATATAGATACATATACAGCAAATGGGAAAAGTCTAAAGAAATAGAAAAAGGAAAAGCTATGCACGAAGTAATGGAAAGCGAAGTAAATATTCCTGTTCTTATGCAACCAAAAAGTTATTCTGATTATGTTTATAAAGTTCTTTATTCTAATTATATGGTTCTTAAAAGCCTAAAAGAAAATAAAAAAGCAAGAGAATTGCAAATATTTGGAAATATAGAAGGCTTTGCAATATCAGGAAAGATAGATGAACTTGTGATTAAAGATAACAAAATAGTAATATATGAAGACAAAACAAAAAGCAATGATAACATACCTACTGAAACACAAATGCTACCAAATAAGATACAAATTATATTTTACAAAAAAATACTTGATGATATGATTCATAACAAATATGGAATACAGGAGTTTAGTAAATTTTACGGTGTGCAAAAATTAAAACTTAGTGAAGAGTTTATAAGTCAACTTGATAACCAAAGAATAGATAAAAATGATCAAGATATAGATAAAATGTTACATCTTATGTTTTCATCCTTTTCTTCTTTACAAGACATAAGCGATAAATTGCATATACGTTATACAAATCAGATTTCTGGTAGGCTTATAAAAGAATATACGCTAACATATAATGATAATGATTTTGATAATATAAAAAAACATGTAATGAATTATTGGAAAGGCACTCGTGAAGCACTGGCTGTCCCTTACGAAGAAAAATGGAAATGTAATTATTGTGTGTTTTTTGGTAATAAATGTAAAATTTGGTGGGAAGATAAGCAAAAGGTGATAAAATGACTGATGAAACTGAGAACCTTAATAAAGATAAATTGAGAGAAGATTTTAGCAACAATTATAAAAATTATTATTCTACAAAAACGTTTGATGAAGAAGGTTTTATAAGAAAAAAGTGTAAACTTTGTGGAAAATACTTTTGGACTCTTGATGAAAACAGAGATTTATGCGGTGATCCTGAGCACGAACCTTATTCATTCATAAGAAATAATACTGAAGATGTCAATTATGTAGATTTTTGGAAAAAATTTGCTGATTTCTTTAGAAAAAATGACCACGAAGAAATTAATAAATATCCTGTAGTAAGTAGATGGCGACAAGATTTGTATTTTACAATAGCAAGCATACAGGATTTTCAGCGAATTGAAAATGGAAGTATGAATTTTGAATATCCTGCAAATCCTCTTATTGTACCTCAGATATGCTTGCGTTTCAATGATATAGAAAATACTGGTATAACTGGTAGACATTTTACTTCCTTTATGATGGCAGGACAACATGCATTTAATTATCCAAAAGAAGGTTACTGGCGTGATGAAACTATCCGATTAAATTTTCAATTACTTACAAATTTATTAAAAATAAATAAGAAAAATATTACATATATAGAAGATGTATGGGCTATGGGTGATTTCTCAGAATTTGGTCCTTGCCTTGAAAGCTTTTCAAATGGCTTAGAACTTGTTAACAACGTATTTACACAATTTGGAATAGAAGAAGGTAAAATAAAAGAACTCAAAGGAAAGGTAGTGGATGTTGGTTGGGGTTTTGAAAGATTAATTTGGTTCTATTCTGGTAAGCCTACAGCTTATGATGCAGTATTTAATAAAGAACTTGATTATTTATATAAACATACTGGGATAAAAAGAGATATGAATTTATATAGTAAAATAGCAAATATATCTGGTTATCTTGATATAACTAGCAAGTTTAGCAAGAAATATGATACCGAGCTTATAAGTAAATCAGGAATAGAAAAATCTGCCTATTATGAAATAGTAAAACCAATGCAAGCTTCTTACGCAATAATTGATCATCTTCGCACATTATTATTTGCAATAAGTGATGGAGCTCTTCCTAGTAACGTAGGCGGAGGCTATAATCTAAGAATTCTTCTGAGAAGAATTTTTGCTCTAGAAGAAAGATATGGAATAAACATAGATTTGATTAAAATAATAGAACTTCTAACTGCAGATATGTCAGGTCTTTATGATGAATTACATGAAAGTATAGATGAAGTGCAAAGAGTGTTTGACATAGAAAGAAAAAGATATAATGCAAATAAAACAGCTGCAGCATCGATAATAAACGAAATGCTTAAGAAACACGAACCTTTTACTGACCAAAGACTTAGGATTATGTATGAGAGTAATGGCATTTCTCCATATTACATAGCAGAACAAGCAAAGGCTTTAGGCGAACATATAGACATACCAGAAAATTTTTATGTAAGTATGATAAAAGACGATTTTTCAGAGCATATTGCTAAACATAATTATAAAAGCTTAATGAATGTAAGCAATCTACCAAAAACAAATAAATTATATTATACTCTATCATTTTATTCAAAATCAAAGGTTCTAAAAATAGAGTCAAATATGGTTGTACTTGACCAGACTCCATTCTATCCTGAAGGTGGTGGGCAAGAAGCCGATCACGGTACTATAAATGGCATTGAAGTAAAAGATGTTCAGATTACTGACGGTATAATAATACATTTCTTAAGTACTATGCCAAACTTTAAAGAAGGAGATGAAGTAAATTGCCTTGTTGATACTGAAAGAAGAGCACGATTAATTGCTCACCATACTGCAACTCATTTAATAAGTGCAGCAGCAAGAGAGATTTTAGGTAAACATGCATGGCAAGAAGGTGCAAAAAAAGGATACGAAAAAGCTCATATAGATATAGCACACTATGAAAAACTTTCTGAAAAGGAAATAAACGAAATAGAAAATAAAGCAAATTCATATATATTGAATGGAATTAGTATAACCGCTGCCGAAATGTCAAGAAAAAAAGCAGAGCAAGAATTTGGTTTTTCTATTTATCAAGGTCACGGAGTACCAGTTGAAAAGCCAAGAATAGTCGAAATAAGAGATTTACATGGTAACCTTATAGATGCAGAAGCATGTGGGGGATTGCACGCAATTAATAGTGCAAGTATATTAGGGTTAATAAAAATAACAAATTCCTATAGAATACATGACGGTATTGATAGAATAGAA
>JAVYWU010000002.1:0-21075 GCA_038877355.1 Candidatus Micrarchaeaceae archaeon
CAACAAATTTATTGAAATGCTTTTGCCGCATGATTCAGCAATTGTAATTTCATATTCTTTTTATATGCTGTTTGTCAAAGCAAGCGAGAAAACCCGTGTCACTACCAAGGTCCGATGAAAGCAAACTGCAGAAAGAATATTTAAACTTAAAGATAAAATAATCATTGTAATGTATTGCTGTTTGAAGCTTACAAAAGCTTTAAGCACCATAATTAAGCCTTTGCGATCGTAGTCTAGCCTGGTAGGACTCTGGCCTTCCAAGCCAAAAACCCGGGTTCAAATCCCGGCGATCGCATCTGACATCCTCTCTTATCTGAGAGATAGGGCGTTCTGCTATGCATTTTGTAACCAGAAGTACCGCGATGTTCAGCTTATGTGCACAATTTTATTTAAATTGATAGCGAATGATTTTGAAATTAATAATTAGCATTTAAAGAAGCCAAAGAGGCATTAGTTATAAAATATAAATGTACTCCAAATATGTTCATATAATAACATGATTGCATTCAAAAGCAGAATATTTATATAAAAATAATAGTGATAGTTTGGTTTATTCTTTAAATCGTTATAAAAGCATGTGTATTGCAGTACTTTTTATTATATCAGTAGTGGCAATAATTAGTGCTTATCATACTAGCGGAGTAGGTTGGGATTTTTTATCTCGTTATCTCAATGGAAGGACATTATCTAATAATTTTTATGGAATTCAGAATGTATTTGCAAATAAAATTCCTATAAATGTAACTGTGCAGGGCGTAAATAAAATAGTATATGTTAGTCCAGCATTAACTGTATCAAAAAATTTCTATTTTGACGTAGTTTGGGAACCACTTACATCATTTATTATAGCAATCTTTATAATTTTAATTAGAGGTGCTGCGCTTCAAGCATATTTAATTTTTTTATTGATATTGCTTCTAATAGCATCTTTAGTAGCTGCAAAGAAATTTGATTTAGATCCCCTCATGTTATATTCAATTTTTATGAGCCCTTTTGTTATAGGGACCACTATCCTGTACAATGGCGGCCCTATCTTGGGATTATGTTTAGGAATTATAACTGTTGCATTTGCCGTGAAGAAAAGCTACAAAGCAGGAATTTTTTTAGGTCTTTCTGGTCTTGCAAAATATGATAGCTTGATTATATCCCCTTTATTATTCCTTTTGGGAGATAAGGAAAAAACATTAAAAGCAATTATCCTTTCAATAATTGTAACAATTCCTTGGCTGTTATTCAATTTCTTTCTATTTGGGAATCCACTACAAAGTTATCTTGTAAGCCTCAACGAAATTCAACCACAAGGCATAGGAATTATAGGTTTACTTTCTCTCTTGTCTAAGATTCTGTGGTATCCCTTAATACTTTTTATTATAGCAACGATGATATTTGTCTATCTTTCTCATGAGTCTTTATTCTCAATAAAGCAAATAAATAAAAAAATCCTTAAGGATCAAAGATCGCTAATCATAATATCTTTTTTGCTACTGGCTTTTGCCGGTTTTTTGTTTGTATACAATAAAGCGCAAGATAGATTGCAATTAGGTTATTTGCTTTATGCGGGAATGGCACTCGTAGCAGCAGTTACGCTAAACTCTAAAAAAGTGACTTCGATAAAGCTAAAAATTGGTAAATTACATTACCAAAGCGGACAGATTATTCCATACCTTATTTTTATATTTAGCTTGATTCTACTACTTAATCTATATGCAGGATGGTCACATATTAATTTTAACGTTCTTGGTAGTCTAGGATCGAAAGACATTGAATTTATCAATTCAGTAAATGCCCTTGCTATACACAATTTAATTAATTGCTCCATTGTATCAAATGCGTGGCCATATCTAAATTATTATAATGTAACTACTTATGCACCTTACAACTGTAACTCGACAATGAAACATATGCCAATAGTGATATTTCAGAACCAAGGGGTGCAAAATTATTGTAATACAACCATAACAAATATAAGTAACATTTCTCAGATATTTTCTTATCCTAATTTTTCTATTTACTTGCCAAAAAATTACATCTGTGAAAAATGACAATTTTTTAAAATACTATATAAAAACTATGCGATTAAGCCTGTTTATTTGAATTAATATTTTTCACGTTAAGCTATAATGCTAATAGGGGTTTATGAAATAGTACAACTTTGCATAAAAATAGCAACTGTGTTATGAATCTGAAACTACTGCGTAATAGTATAACCATACTCTTTTGTGCTGTTAAGAATAACTTTTGAATTTTGAGAATTTATTGCAATATTTGATGAATTTTTTGCAATTATTCTACTATTAATAATTTCTACTGTCGAATTAATTGCCGTTATTGCGTTGCCATAAATTGTACAATTTTCTATCCTTGTATTTTCTGAATTTTCAATTATGAAAGAATTATTTGTGCCATAAACAGAGCCTTTATTGCAATTTATTGTGACGTTGTTTGCTTGAATTATTGAACCGATATCGCAATATGATCCATTGGCCCAAAAGGTGTTAAGCTTTGTCAAACTGTTTGAAGACATTGGATAATAGCCAGATTGGTTTATTATAACTCCTCCAGGCATGCAGAATGCCAATCCCACTCCATACGTTTCTGTTGTTGAATTATCCTTTTCATATGTTTTAGGAGAATAAAGCACACCTATATATTGGTATATACCTGGCTTTTGCAGCCCTGCATCATACGAGATTGTGCCATTTGAAACGTTGTATTTTTCAAAAACAATTTGTGCATCCTGTTTGTACTGCCATCCATTAAATATAGAAATTTGCATGTCTGGTGCATTGCTGTATTTTCTTATTGTAAAGTTCCAATATACTGGTTTGTTTGCAGGGAGCAGAACATTTTCGTGCATAGTAGGGTATAAGAAAGAAGGGGAAAAAGTATAGCTTGAATTTAATTCAAACTTTTTAAATGTCAATATATCCCAACCCCAATAGGGGCATATTAGCCAATAAGGGCTGAACTCTATTGCTTTGTTTTTATAAAGTTCCTCTTTTTCTAATGGCAACGTTAGCTTACCTGAACTGTTTTGCAATATATATACACCAAACCTAGGCATTTTGTAACTATAACTATTTGCATATTCCTCAACAACATTGCTTGTCAAATGCTGACTCTTCATTGTTAGATTATCAAGGCTTTCAAGGCCAAACGGAGCTATTGTAATATAATTTGCAACGGATGGCATCCCTTCAAGATTTTTTGATATAAATGTGAAATAGTAGCCTATTGCAAGATTCGATTTGTTGTCAGCAAAACTTACATTATACTGCCCTGTGCAATTTATAATGTTATTTGATGCATTGTACATGCTTGTTAAGCTGGCGTTTTCAAAAGCACAGTTTATTATACTGTTGTTAAAAGTGTTGTTAGAAAAAACAACATTTTTAGTATAATGTTCTCCACACAAAATTTTGTTGTTTTGTGAATTGCTGTTGAAAACTATGTTTATGCTTGTGCAGTTTGTTGCATTTAGATGTAAGGTTAGGTTGCTGCCCTCCACAATGTAATTGCAATCTTGTAGTTCAGCAGTGTATTGAATAATACCCTTGTCAAACTGCGGCACAACTAAAACTTTTGAAGCAGTGCAATAAGCAATGCTAATAGTTATTAATGCTGCAGTAGCGATAGCCATAGTATATATGTAAATTGCCGACTTTTTCATCAAATCTCTTTATAAATTTATAAAGTGACAAAACTGAAGTAATACTCATTGCAATAAAAATATTTCACTTTAAGTATAAAAATATTGCTTGATACATTTAGGAGTATAAAATATAGTAGGCAATACAAAGTTGCTTAGAAACAAGCCAAGTGCTGCAACTCACTTCTTTTGTTTTTGATCATATAAAAACAATGCAGATAAAACTGCCTTCATCGGCAGCATTGCACATTTTATTCTTGCAGGTCCGGGATCAACATGCAAAAGTCTTATTACATCTTTTGCTCCCATCTTTTCTACCTCTGTAATGCTTTTTCCTTTTATTGAATCAGTAATCAAACTTGCCGAAGCAGTACTTATTGCACAGCCTTCACCGTCAAATCCTACATCCTCTATTTTTCCGTTTTTGATTTTCAAATATATTCTTATGTCATCTCCACATATCGGATTTGTAGCATGAAACATTGTATCTGCATTTTGTATAACTTTTTTATTATGGGGGTTTTCATAAAGCATAATAATGTTTTCAGCATAAAGATTTTCTTCCATACTAGTTCATCTTATTTTAAATAGCTCTTTTACTTTTTCTATTGCGTATACCGCTTTGTCTATATCTTCTTTTGTATTATAAAAATAAAAGCTCATTCGTGAAACTGCACCTCTATTAAGAACTTCATTTACCAACGGCATTGCGCAATGATGGCCTGCCCTTATCGCTATGTTGTAACTGTCAAATACTTGTGCGACATCATGTGGATGCACTCCAGGTATACCAAATGAAATAACACTTGATCTATCTACGCAGTCTTTTGGCCCAAAAATTTCAATTCCATAAATACTCTTGAGCTTCTCTAGCGCATATTTAGTTAGTTTCTTTTCATACTCAAAAATTTCGTCAATGCTAATTTTTTTCAAGTAGTCTATCGCGGCACCAAATCCTACGCCTCCTTCTATATTGGATGTGCCTGCTTCAAATTTCCATGGCAAATCATTCCATGTGCTGCTTTTTTTGGTTACTTCGGCTATCATATCTCCTCCACCAAACAACGGCTCCATATGTTCCAAAATCTCTTTTTTGCCATACAGTACTCCAATACCTGTTGGACCAAGCATTTTATGACCTGAAAATGCAAGAAAATCGCAATCCATTTTTTTTACATCTACTTTCATATGTGGTACAGATTGTGCCCCATCTACAAGCACTGTTGCTCCGTATTCGTGCGCTATTTTGGTAATCCTCTCTACATCGTTTATCGTACCAAGAACATTTGATACCTGAGTGATTGCAACAATCTTTGGATTTTTGTTAATTTTACTTTCAAAATCATCCATATCTAGCCTTTCATCTTTGCTGTCAAGTTTTACATAATCTAATATTGCTCCCTTTGCCTTTGCGAGAAGCTGCCACGGTACAAGATTACTATGGTGCTCCATTTCTGATATTAATATATGGTCCCCTTTTTTAACGCTCTTAGCACCATAAGTCAGCGCTACAAGGTTTATTGCTTCTGTTGTATTTCTTACATATACTATATTTTCAATGCCCTCAGCATTTATAAACCCTGCAACCTTTTCTTTTGAGCTTACATATGCTTCTGTTGCTTTATTTGCTATTTTATATATGCCTCTATGTATATTTGCATTATAACTTGAATAATATTCTACAATAGCATTAATAACCTGCTTAGGCTTTTGAGACGTTGCGGCATTGTCAAGATAAACAAGCCTACTTCCGCCAAAATCTTTTTCAAGTATGGGAAAATCTTTCCTTAAAAGTTCTGCATTTATCATTGCCTCTCCTTAAATTTTTCATATCCTTCTTTTTCTATATCTTCTATTATACTTTCGTCTCCTTCTTTTACAATTTTTCCATCAATTAAAATATGCACTGTCTTGCGCTTGATATAATCAAGTATGCGCTTGTAGTGCGTTATTATTACTACCCCTGTATCATATTGCTCAGCAACTTTATTTATTGCATCTGCAACTATCTTTGTTGCATCAATATCCAGTCCTGAATCTGGTTCATCAAGCACAGCAATTTTTGGTTTTTGCACCATCATCTGTAACACTTCTATCTTTTTCTTCTCTCCTCCAGAAAAACCAACATTTAAATTTCTTCCTATTACTCCCTCTATTCCAAGATAACTAGCGTAGCTGTTTATATCCTTTATAAATGACTTCATATCAACATTGCCATGAAAAGCTTTTTCTATAGATGCAAGAAAACTTATAAGTCCAACTCCTTCTATTTCAACAGGATTTTGAAATCCTAAAAACAAACCCTTTTTTGCCCTCTCATTCGTTTGTAGGTCTAGTATACTTTTCCCATCGATTCTTATGTCTCCTTTGTTTATACTTATTCCAGGATATCCAAATATTGCTTTTGCCAGCGTAGTTTTTCCAGATCCATTTGGCCCCATAATTACATGCATTTCTTTTTCTTTTACTGTCAAGCTTATTCCATGAAGAATTTCCTTGCCGTTCAAAGAAGCAAATAATTTATCTATTTCCAATTTCATCAAAACACCTTTTGCCTTGCCATGTGATAAGGCCTGCATTTATTTCTTGCATTTCGTCTTTTCCAAGCAGTTTATTGCATATTACAGACGAAGCAGCTTCGTTTGCAATACCATCTTTTATTAGCGAAATTGAAGGAGCCAAAAATCCCCTAAGGAGTATATATTCAGCATCGCTTCTGCTTAAACCCCTTGATAAAAGATAAAACAATGCACTATTGTCAAGCGGGCCAATGAAAGATGAATGCTTTGCTTTTGCATTTCCGCAAAGTATATTCATTCCAGGAAGAAAGTAGACTCTACCTAAATCTTTTATAAGCCCTTTTTCTTCTATATTTGAATTTGAATCAACTGCATTGATTTCGCTGCCAGCAAATGTTTTCATCATGCATTCTGCCTCCTCTTTTGCTATCGCTTTACTTGACATATTTGCGGAGGTATTTACTCCAGCAAGGCTTGATTCGGTTGCAATATCTTTTTTTTGCTGCCCTGATGCGATTGCAATATCATTTGTTAAAATTGAAGAATTTTCTTTTCCATAAATATAATTGCGTGCCCTAACCTTTCTCCCTCCTAAATAAACAAAGCTAGCTTCTATTGTTGCATTTTCATCAAGCCATGATCGTGTATTTATTGCGACGTCGGATATAATGTCATTTGTGTCAAGTATCGTAAATTCTAAAATTCCTTTCTTTCCAACATGCTGCAAGTTAAGATAGTTTCTTGAGCTTTCTTTTTCTCCAGGTAAAAGCCATTCAAAAATCTTCAAATGAGCTCCTTCTTCTACATTTGTCTCAATTACTGAAGACATGCTTCTACTGTCACCTATTGCAATCGCAAACGATGCATCCTGCCCTTTCTTTGCATTTATTTTTATAATTTGCTTTGCAGTTGCATATTCAAGAGCCTCATATTTATCGCTTACTTCAATGCTATTATAATTAGAAATTTCATCAGATATAGAAATGTTCTCTAAATTTCCTTCCATTATATATGAATTGTTAGTTATTACCAAATCAAACTTTATGCCGGTTTTTTTAGCTTTTTCCTTTACTTCTTCAATGCAATCTTTGTTGTTTGCTTCAATTTTTGCATTTTCTTCTCTATCTATATCTATATGCATGCGTTTGTAAAGTTCATTTCCTTCTATTGGCAATTCATGATATCTTTTTAATGCAAATTTTACAAACTCCTTGTAATTCATCAGCCCACCTTTTTGGGCATATCTAGCTTTATCAGCCTCTTTAGCTCAATAGAATATTCTAAAGGCAATTCCTTTGCAAGTGGCTCTATAAATCCAAGCGTTATTATTTCTATTGCTTCATCTTCTCCAAGTCCTCTAGTCATGAGATAAAACAAGCTTTCCTTGCTTATTTTTCCTACTATTGCTTCATGCGAAATATCTGCATCACTCCTATGAGAATCAATATATGGATATGTATTTGCTTTAGAATTATCATTTATAAGCATCGAATCACACTTTACCGTGCATTTTGCACCTTCCGCTTCCTTTGCAACATATACCATGCCTCTATAAGTTGATACACCATTTTCAGAAGATATATTTTTTGATATAATTTTTGATGATGTATGTGGTGCAAAATGGTAGATTTTCCCTCCAACATCTTGGATTTGATTTTTCCCAGCAATGCCTATAGAAAGTATGCTTCCTCTTGCACCATTCCCTTTTAGGTATATACTAGGATATTTCATGTTTGCTTTACTTCCTATATTTGCATCAATCCATTCAACATATGCATTTTCATCTGCTATTGCCCTTTGTGTTACTAAGTTATACACATTTTTTGACCAATTCTGTACAGTTACATACCTTACATGGGCATTTTTACCTGCAATTATCTCTACATTTGCAGCATGCAGTGATGAACTTAAATATATTGGAGCTGTGCAGTTATGTACAACAACACCGTTTGCAACATAACTTTCATCTTCTTCAACGCTGAAATTATATACTTGTACCATTGCTTTTTCAATCTCTTCTACCTTTTCTACAGCAACAATCGCATAAGCAATGCTTTGCATGGTCATACCTTTGCCCTTATTCCAGAATTCACCTTTGGGCATTATTAATTGCATCGATTCGCTTATACCTTTAGCAGGTATCCATTTACCTATAATATTTCCTTTATCTTCCTTTTCAAAAACAAGTATTGGGTGATCTGGCGTTACATTCATAATTTTATTGTTTGCAGTTATGCGATAAATTGTTCCGGAATAGCTTCTTAATTGGATGTCATATACCTTTCTATACCTATTCTTATGCGTCAATACTCTATCTCCTATGCATATTTCTTCAATTTTTTTGATTCCTTTTTCTGTAGATATTTCAACTCCTGGTTCAAAGCACCCTTCTATATACGTCATATCTGAATCGTCCTCAGCTATTATCAATGTTCTTTCAAATTGCCCTGCATTTTCAGAATTAATTCTAAAATAGGCTTGCAAAGGCATTTGGACTTTTATTCCCTTTGGAATATATATAAACGAGCCTCCGCTCCATACTGCGCTATTTAAAGCAGCAAACTTATTGTCTGTAGGCGGAATTGCAGTGCCAAAATACTTTTTTACTAGTTCTGGATAAATTTTTATAGCAGAATCCATGTCAGTAAAAATTATACCCAATTTTTCCATATCCTTCTTAATTTTTCCATATACAACATTTGAATCGAATTGCGCTTCTGTTCCTGCAAAAAACTTCTTCTCTGCCTCAGGTACACCAAGCTTGTCGAATGCTTCTTTTATCTCATTTGGCACATTCTCCCACTGGTCACTTTTTTTATCGACAGACTTGATATAATAGTAAATATTATCAAAGTCTATGCCTGATAAATCTATTCCCCATTTTGGCAAAGGCTTACTCTTATAAATTCTATAAGCTGTTAGCCTTTTTTCAAACATCCATTGTGGCTCATTTTTGTCAGAAGAAATGTATTTTATTACTTCTTCAGAAAGACCTCTAAGCCTTTTTTTGTATTCAAGGTTAGTTTTGAACCCATATTTACTTATATAATCGTCTTCATCTAGCATATTATCCTTATTTTTTAATATGCTATTACACTTAATAATAAACTTTTCATTAACTTTTTTTATCTTTATTCAATTTTGGTAAAATGCCAAAGTATTAGTTTATGCTATTCTACTTTGCAATAGCAAAACAGATTAAAGTATTTATAATTATATATAAAAAGTGATTATATACATATCGCAAGTATAATTTCTGGATAAGCAAAAGCTTAGCCAGTAAATTTATAGAATACTTTAAATTTGGGGGATTTAATGGCAAAGCGCAATTTTCATAATGAATTTACTTATATGCATTTCCTTGAGGCAAACAAGGAATATGAATTTGACGCCGCATTTAGCAAAGCAATAGAGAAGGTTTATGGCAATCTTGGCAAAGAATACCCGTTGATTATAGGTGGCCAAGAAGTAAAATCTGAAGCGCAGCTAGAAGAGCATTCACCTATAGATGGGCGTTTGATAGGAAGATTCCAAAAAGGCAACAGAGACCAAGCAATAATGGCTATAGACGCGGCAAAAAAAGCATTCGATTCCTGGAGGGAGATAAACTATAAACAAAGGGCTTCAATAATAAGGACGTTTTCAAATCTACTTGCAAGAGACAAATTCGAGCTCGCAGCAATGCTTAGTATAGAGAACGGCAAATCACGCTATGAATCAATAGGAGAAGTTGATGAAGCAATAGATTTTGCAAGATACTACGCAAACGAAATAGAAGCAAATCGAGGCTATGTCAGGTACGTTTCATTGCCAGAAAGCAAAGCAAAGGTAATGTTAAGTTTCCAGGGGGCGCCATCTAATGCAGAAAAGGTAAAGATTATTCTTAAGCCTTATGGTGTATTTGGAGTAATTGCACCTTTCAATTTTCCTATATCGATTTCAACTGGCATGAGTATAGGTGCAATAATAACAGGCAATACTGTAGTATTCAAGCCTTCTTCAACAGATAATATGTCTATGCTTACAGGCTATCAAATATACTTACATCTTAAAGAAGCAGGTCTCCCTGATGGCGTATTCAACTATCTCACTGGTCCTGGTTCAGAAGTAGGTGCGGAGCTTGCTTTAAATGCAAACGTTTCAGGAATTGTGTTTACTGGTTCCAGGAGTACAGGAATGGGCATGCTTGCAAACACTTATGCAGAGCACAAGCAAAAAGTTTTCATTGTTGAGATGGGAGGTAAAAATCCTGCAATAGTAACAGAAACAGCAAATCTTGATAGCGCAGCAAATGGGATAGTCGGTGCTGCATTTGGCTTTGCTGGGCAGAAATGCAGTGCACTTTCAAGAGTTTACATCCAAGACTCGATAAAGGAAGAATTGATAAGCAAAATTGTAGAACGATTAAGGTCTATGAAAATAGGCAATCCGTTGGAAAAAGATGTTTATTTAGGTCCATTGATAAGTGAAAGCGCTTACAAAAGATATATGGAAACAATAGAAAAAATCAAGGCAACAGGAAAGATTTTATACGGTGGGCATAGAATAAGCAGCAATCTCAACGGCTTTTATGTTGATCCTGTACTTGCAGAACTTTCGCACGACAACGAAATTGTCCACAAGGAGTTATTTCTACCAATACTTGCTATTATACCATACAAATCTTTTGATGACGCCATAAAAATGGCAAATGATACTGAATATGGACTTACTGCTGGTCTTTATACAGGGAGCTCTAAAGACATAAAGAAATTTGAGAATGAAATAGAAGCAGGCGTAATATATATAAACAGAAGCATAAGTGCAACCACTGGTGCAATAGTAGGCCTGCATACGTTTGTAGGCTGGAAGGGAAGCGGATTCACTGGGAAAGGCACAGGGAGCAAGTATTACTTGCAGCAGTTTATGCGAGAGCAAAGCATTTCGATATCAAAATGATCTAATGCTGAGGCTTCTAAAAAAATTACAAAAATACAACAAAATTCCAATCCATATAGGGAGAAAATCCATTCAAGCAATCATTGCAGATACATGGGTGAAGCGTATGCTTGGCCTCATGTATTTTGAAAATCTTCCTATAAATACATGCATGCTTTTTATTTTTGGAAATGAAAGCTTACATGAAATATGGATGCATGGAATGCTTTTCAGCATAGACGTCTTATGGATTGACAGCAATATGAAGATTATCGACATTCAAGAAAATTTGCCTCCATGCAAAGGCATAAATTGCAGAATCTACAAGCCCTGCAAGCCCTCTAAGTATATAATAGAATTAGAAGCAGGATATATAAAGAAAAATAAAATCAAGAAGGGGCTGCCAATACATTTTGAGTGAAGTTCCCTAGTAACTGCTTGTAGATTTCTACATTATTATGCAAAAATCTTTGCTATTCTAAACGTGCGTTATTGTTTGCTAACTCAAATGTCGGCAGCAAAAAAATTCACTTTCTTCCGTTTCTGTTCATTTTTGCTCTAGATACATAGCCTTTTTTGTCTATGAAATAGAAGTATCCATCTTCCTTTTCTATCTTTTCAGATCCAACTCTCTGCTTCTTCCCTTTTGGGTTTGTTTTCATTGGAGCTCTCCATACATATCCATCCTTTCCAACGTAATAGAGATATCCATCTTCCTTTTGCACTGCTTCTTTTCCTATTTTTTCGGCCATTTTAACCACTAATATAATATCAGAAGGTATATTTAAATATTTATCGACAGATTTTAGAGAGTACACTCTATGATGTTTTTTTTGACACCAAATAATTAAGCCTTTTAAGCGCGGCGTACTTATCCTTTGTTTCTATTCTTGCATTTTCTATTATATTATATAATGATTCTGTTACCTTATCATATGTAAGCCTATTTATTTTGAATGGTATAGAATCCTTGCCACCAAGATTATAGGAATAAGCAACAGGGTCGCGATACGCAAGCTCCTTGTCAAATATAAGAGATGATATTATTGCTAGTGACCTTAATACCTGCCGTCCAGCACCTTTGACAAGAAGCAAGTCATTATAATTATCTATACGCAAATCGCTTGCATTTTTTATCATTTTCCATGCGTGCTTGCTTATATCTGCTTTATATATATGGTGCCTTGAAGGGTATGAAAAATGGCCGATTTCATTATCCTGTAAAATCTGCACGCTTTTTTCTCTAGCCCAGCTATTTGTCGAGTAGGTAAGATCAAGTGTCTGCTGGTGCATATTCGCATCTATTCCTGTATGCGGTTCATTAGCAACATCTTCTTTTTTGATAAAGTCAGAAAACCACTGGAAGCGTATAGCTTTATTGGTTTTAGCCTGCATAGCCTGTTGTATAACTGCCCATTTTCCATTCTTTGAAAAAATAAAGGAATGGTGGTAAATCCCTATATCATCGTATATTAAGCTTGAATCTATTTTTGCAGCCATTCTACTATATCTTATGAATTCATCTGCTTTATTAATAGAAAGCTTATCCGTGCCTTTTATTATTTCTTCAGGCGTGTTTGTTCCTGCCTTACCTTTTCCTCCAGCAATAAATATTTTGTCATTATCTTTTAAAGCTTCTTTTAAAGCAGCTATCGTAACTGTAGTGGTGCCACTGCTGTGCCAATCATACCCGATTGCACATGCAAAAGCCTGAAACCAATTACTATTGCTTATCATACTAATAAATCGGTCTTCGCCATATTCATCTATGGCAATTTCTGCAATTGCGTTGCTGAGCTTTACCATCCTGTAAAAAAGCCATTTTGGGGCTTTGCCTCCATGAAGAGGAAGTTCTGTAACATAATTTGCCATGAATATATTTGCAAATGCATATTCAAAAAGTTATGCGCTTATTCACCATTTTCTTTAAGAAATTTTTCAATAAATTCTGTAGCTTCTTTTATAATTTTTTCTTTGCTTTTTGCCTCATTTCCAAGTATGTCAAAAAGTTCTATAGGGTTAAGCTTAGACAAATAGCCTTCATCCTTAAGTGCGTTTTGCAGTATTAAAATCCCTTGTTCCTTTATAGGCAGGCCACCCATTTTGCCTTCCCTAAGCTCTTCTATGTTATTTTTTTCTGCTGCATCGACAAGATCTTTTCTATCTATTTCAAGAATTGCTTTATCTTTGCTATTGCGTTCTATTTCCCGTATAGGCAAATCTGTTATTTTTATATTTTTTTCCAAGGTGCCTTCAAGCACAAGCCGTATAATCGGCTTTTCTTTGCATGCCTTTACTATTTTATCTATACCTTCATTTGCCTTCTTTTCGATTTCGCTTATAGATTTTCCCTCTATATTAACGTTCAATAAAAAGAAAGGCCTGCTTTCAATTTCATGGAAATCTATTGCACCTGTTAAGGTATCATAAACAAAAAAACCTTTTTTCTCCTGCTCTACTTCTTTCAACTGTGTTATAACAGTGCTTCCTGGTATAAGGAAATCTTTTCCATGTACTTTTCCTATAATTTTATTGTGTATGTGTCCATCTATATATAAATCAAAGCCCTCAGGTAATTCTTCATATCTCAAGAATGAATTATTGAAAGGCAAAAGTTCAAATAAAGATTGATGGAAAACAAAAATGTTAAAATATCCTGCAGCAGGGCTTGGATTAAGTTCCTTTAATACATCTTTGACTCTGTCCTCTGATATGCCTCCCATTCCAAATATGCGTATCTTTTCATCGCCTTTTTCCAAAATAACGTATGCCTCGCTGGCGTCAACAAGCAAGCCTGCAAGACCAAGAAGCGTAAGCGGGTTTTCTTTGCCTTCTGTTGTACGTTCATGTGTGCCAGGAATTGCCACTACAGGCACATTTGTATAAACTTTGCCATTTCTTATTGCTTCAAAATTCGTCACCTTTGCCTGCCATTCCCTGTTTTTAAGCCCTCTAAAAATGTTTATTGCTTGCGCAATAAATTCAGGATGGGGAGCTCTTTTGTCAAATATATCTCCAGGTATAATCAATGCGTCTGATAATTTTGCTGCGCTTTCAAGAGCTTCTTTTGCCTGCTTATAAGCGTCATCAGCAAACCTTTCATATCCAATATGAAAATCAGATACAATTCCTATCTTCATAATGATCTATTGCTTATTTTTTCTAATATTTCATTTATAAATGCATCTCTAAATTCTTCGCTTTTTTCAATGTTGTTGCCGTATGCCCCTGCAGCAGCTGGATGCCCTCCGCCAGTGCCATTTATTATGCTAGCAAGCTTACCCATGATTGCCCCTGCATGTATGTCATATCTTTTATCTATATTTGGTCTTATCCTTGCCGAAAAAGCTATTTCATTCTTTCCTATTGTCCAAAAAAGTGCAATATCTGCGCCTATTTTTATTGCATCATCTGCAGCAAGATTTGCATAATTGTGAGCAAGTCCGTATATAAAAAGCAGATCATATTTTATCTCCATACTTGCACTGAATAAGTCTTGAAGTGTTCTAGATCTATCTAATGCAGGTGCAAAATGCTCTGTTTCTTCCATAAGGGTTATATAATCAGTTGACGCTATTGTAAAAAGTTCGCCAAGCTGCAAAAATGTTTTTGCAGTAGCATTTTTAAACTCAGCAGAATCAGAAATTATGCCTATTGCAATAAGGCTTGCAAGCCTTTTTTCAATGCTTGCATTTATTGCTTTAAAGATGTCAAAAATAATGCTTGCTGTAGAATTATAAGATTCATCGCTAAATATTGCAGCTTTGCTGTCATATATAAGCTTGTGATGGTCTATAGCTATTATTTCTTTTGAATATCTTTCAAGGTCTTCCCTAAAGCGACCGCAGTCTCCAAAATTATTTACATCAAGCATTATTACAGCTTCTGCATCATATGCAAACTCCTTTTCTATATAAGCGTTGTCAAAGCCAAGCTTTCTAAGTATCCTTGTTGCATTTGCTGTAAGCGTATCTGGTATTGAAATTATCGAATTTGGCATCAATTCATGCAAAGCTATTGCAGAAGCAATTGCATCGCTATCACCTAATGAATGAATGGTAAGCATTACCTTTTTTCCTTTCAGCGCTGCAATTCTTTTAATAACTTCTTCAAAGGCAATCTTCATAGTCTCGCTTAGCAAGCATAGATCAAGCATTTTGTTGCTGCTTGGCTTGCAACTCTTTGCTTATTGCTTCACGCATCTCTTGCTCTTTTTTCATTGCTTCTTTAAGCTGCTTGCTTGCAATCTCAAGCCTCATTTCAGCAGAGTCAATTTTTTCTTTAAGATTTGCAGCAGCTTTTTCTTTGCTGGATTCTATAACTAAACCACCTATTTCTTCATATACTCTTCCTGTCGCTTCTTGCAAAATCTTTTCTGCATCTTTATATTCCTCTTTTTGCTGCTCAAATTGTGCTTTTTGAACAGAAAGGTTTTGTATTTGTATCTGCAATTCTTCGTATTCACCTATCATTTTTTCTATTTGCTCTTCTTCCATGTACTCACATATGCCTACTTCTATTGATTTCTTAAATCAAGTATATAAAAATTAAAAAGATATATATGTTTGCAGCAAATAGGCAAGCCATGAAGCATTCAGCAAGAATTCCAAATGTAAGGCCGTCGCTGATTCAAATATTAAGTAAATGCATTTATTGCACACAACATTGCAGATTCTCTATATTCGTTTTGCATTTTTGCCCAAGCGGAGAGCATGCAATCAATACATCGCTTGCAATCTCTTTATTCTTTCTTCAATCGGCGGATGCGTAGAAAACAGATTGCTAAAACTTCCTTTCTTAAATGGATTTGAAATATATAAAGGCGCAGTAGCCTCTGTTGCTGTTTTCAAAGGCATAGATTTTGGATTTTCCTCATATTTTTTTATTTTCATCAATGCACTTGCGAGCCCTGCAGGATTTCTTGTAAGTCTAGCTCCATTTGCATCTGCCATATATTCTCTTCTCCTTGATATCGCCAATTTGACTAACAAAGCCACCAACGGCGCTATAATGGCAAGGACTATAAATATTGCAATCATTATAATGCCAGCCTGGCCCCTTTCGTTTATCCTTATGCCGCCAAAAAACAACATATTCCTTGCAAATGCCGCCAAAATTCCTATTGCTCCTGCAAATACAACAGCAATCATCATATATTGGATATCATTGTTTGCAATATGTGAAGTTTCATGTGCAAGCACACCTTCAAGCTCTTCTCTATTCATTGTTGAAAGCAAGCCTGTTGTTACTGCAATTGAGGCTTTTTTCTTGCTTTTTCCAGTTGCAAATGCATTTGGATTTGGATCATCAATAACATATAACGACGGCATCGGTATCTGTGCAGCTGCTGATAGCCCTTCAACTATATTATATAATGAAGTCTGCGATACTTTGTCAGCAGGCTTTGCTTTGGAAACCTTTAACACAAGCTTGTCTCCTGTAGACAATACGATGATTGAATATATTGCCACTATTATGATGGAAAATATCAATCCCAGCAAACCCCCTCCAAATATGAGAGAAAAAAGGAAAACAATCCCTACAAAAAATAATGCAAGGAAAAAGAAAAGCAACAGCGATTTATATCTGTTTTTTGCTATTTCATCAAAGTAACTTGCCATATTGCTTACACCTAGCTCTTTGGCGCTGTTTGCTGTTGCTGTGTTGTCGAATTGTCATCCCCTCCATTAAGACCTGAAAAATCTACCTTGACAGGTTGTCTCTCTTTTTCTGAAGCAGTAGCGTAGAAATCTGCCTTTTTAAATCCAAATCTTGGTGCAAAAATGTTGCCAGGAAATTCTTGCAATGCATTGTTGTAATCCATTACATAATCATTATACGAAGTCCTTACGAAAGCAATCTTGTCTTCAGTATCTGCAAGTTGCTCCTGCAAGCTCTTAAAATTATCAGAGGCCTTCAGATCTGGATAGTTTTCTGCAACAGCAAACAAACTCTTTAATGCAGTGCTGAGCTGATTGTTTGCATTTGATCTGTTAGCGACACTTCCTGTCATTATTGATTCTCTTAGTTTTGTAACCTCTTCAAGTACGCCCCTCTCATATTTTGCGTAGCTCTGCACAGTTTCAACAAGATTTGGTATCAAGTCATAACGCCTTTTAAGCTGTACGTCTATCTGCGCCCAAGCATTTTTTACTCTATTTCTCTTTGATACAAACCCATTGTATATAACTATTATCCATATTGCAATCCCTAAGATAATGACGCCAATTATGCTTAGAAGGATCATAAGTGCTATTGACATGTTATCGCACAATATATTTAAAATAAAGATTATTTAATCTTTTGATTAACAATCACTAAAAGGCAAAAACTTTTATCTATAACGGTACAAAAAGTCTAAATATCTTTTCGTTTAATAATATAGGATACTTATACATGCGATTTGTGGTTTTGATGTACTTGCAAACGCCTTACCTGTTAAAAGTGATGCGCTTTATCCTTAGCGTTAGCAAGTGCAATATTATAACACCACACAGAGTCGCATAAATTGCCTTTAATTTTTGTGGTGGTTTATGTGACTCAAATATTATATTTAGAGCGTGGCAGACAAGAACTGTCTAAAAAGGAAGAGCTGATAATACTTGAAATAGACAAAGATAAGATAGATAGCGCTTCGATGTTTGTAGAGTATATGCAGCAATCATATAATATATCAAAGAGCACACTATGGCATAATTTGATAATGCTAAAAGAAAAAGGTATATTGGATCTTGCAAGCAGAGAAACTCCAGGCAAGCCTCTCATGCTTACACAATATGGCATATCATTGCTTTCTTCAATAAAGAGCAAGAAGCAGAGTATATTAAGTCAATTTTCAATTGACAACGCAATAATGCTTAAAGCATAAGGGTTGTTGCAGGTAGGAAGGGCCTTGCCCTTCCTCTTCAGTTTTTTTCATCTAGCTTTTTTACAATTATTTTAAACCATGCAGTATATTTATCGCCATGCCCTTGCATATCTTTTTTAAGTTCTTCTAAAGATATCCATTTATAATCTTCGACCTCATTTGGATCTGGCTTGACTTCTCCGTTATATCTGCCTATAAAGAGGTGGTCGAGTTCATGTTCTGTTAGGCCATGATCAAGCTTTGCAAAATATATGAAATGCATCTTTTCCTCAAGCTTGCAGTCAAAACCCATCTCTTCTACGAGTCTCCTATGCGCAGCATCTTCAGTTTTTTCATTTGGCCTCGGATGACTACAGCATGTATTTGCCCATAGTCCTCCAGAATGATATTTGTTTATATTCCTCTTTTGTATAAGCATCTCTCCTTTGTCATTAAATACGCATATAGAAAGCGCCCTATGAAGCAACGCCTTTTTATGCGCTTCAATCTTTTCTTCGGTGCCGATTTCATTATCTGCGTCATCTACCAATATTACTTTTTCCATTTTATCATTGATTCTATGCTAAAGCATTAATTATGCATAAGTATTGGCTCATTATTTATTTATGAAAATATTTATGTATTGGTTTTCCTTAGCATTCTAAACTATTCTTTTTGCGGATTTGTAGCATTTGCTCAAGAAATCACTTATATATAGCATTGATTGGACTTTTTAGCAAAGTAAGAGCGTGAAGCCTTACTTTTCAAAGGTGAAATGAAAGCGAATAGCAAAATATATATTTATATCAGCATATAATAATCAGAGCAAGGTACGCAAAAGTTAATGTTTTTATGCAAGGCTGAAAGTGCCTATATTAACGCAATGAAACATCTCAAAAGACGTAGTAAAATATCCAAATTGATGCCCAGAAGATATTTGTTAATATGTGCAAAAGTATTGCAGGCAATCAAGAAGCTAGAATATGCCTTGCATCGTAGGGAAGACAGGAAGTTTCAGCTGTACCAGAATCAAATACCTTTCTAAAGATTGATATTAAATAGTATGATGATATAATGAAAGAAGTTATCAAAAAAGTTTGGCTTGATGGAGAAATCGTTGATTATGATAAAGCAAACGTATCTATATTGACGCATTCGATGCAATATGGCAGCGGCATCTTTGAAGGCATACGAGCATACAACACGAAAAAAGGTCCGGCAATATTTAGGATTGATGATCATATACAGAGATTTTTTAATAGTGCAAAGATATATTCAATGAAATTGGGTTTTTCAAAAGATGAGATTAAAAAGGCAATAGAAGAAGTTATAAGAGTAAACAATCTTAGTGATTGCTATATAAGGCCTTTTGCATTTTATAATGATGACAGCATAGGGGTCGCAGCATACGGCAAAAAAGTAAGCGTATACATAGCTGCAATACCCTTTGGTGCTTATTTTAGCCAACGAGATTTGGGAATAAAATGCAAGGTCTCATCGTGGCATAGAATAAGTAGCGAAATACTTCCAGTAAAAGCGAAAGCAAGTGGTAATTATTTAAATTCAATAATAGCAAGCAATGAAGCTAAAGCTTGCGGCTTTGATGAAGCAATTTTGATATCTGCAGATGGCAATGTTGCAGAAGGCCCTGGCGAAAACATATTTTTTGTTGAAGACAATAAACTCATTACGCCAGACGAAAGTGCAGACATTCTGAAAGGCATAACTCGTTCAACAATAATAGAAATTGCAGAAGATAAAGGTATAGAAGTAGAAGAAAGGCAGGTAAAGAGGGACGAACTTTATTTAGCTGATGAACTATTCTTTTCAGGCACAGCCGCAGAAATAACGCCGATAGTAAATGTTGATGGCATAGCAATATCAAAAGGCATGGGACCGATAACAAAGATACTTTCAGATAGCTATTTTGATATCGTACACGGCAATAATCCCGAATTTCTATACTGGCTTGATTTTAATGTTTGATGCAGATATAGGCCAAACGCCAGAAGATTTTATAGTTCAAGAAATAACAAAAGAGGGCGTTGTGCTTGAAATTGGCAAATACTATTCTCCTGAAGATTTAGGAATAAGTGGCAGTCAAGGAGACTTTACAACATTTGTCATGGAAAAGAAGGGATGGAATACAATTCAAGCGTTGAGAGAAATAGCAAAGAAACTTGGAAGAGGCAAAAAATCAATAAGTTTTGCAGGTACAAAAGATCGTAATACAATTTCAGTGCAACTTGCTAGTATATATGGCAAAGATCCTAAAGATTTAGCGAACATACATATAAAAGACATAAAGATAAATGGCGCATGGAAGGCTTCTGCCCCTATAAAGATGGGTATGCTCCTTGGCAATGCTTTCTCAATAAATGCTTATTCAAAATCAGACTTCACTGATAAAGTAGAAAAAATTGAAGAAAATCTAGGCGGAAAATTTCCAAATTACTTCGGTTTGCAACGTTTTGGAAACAGAGGCAACAACGTTAAGATAGGCATATCATTACTTAAAGGAGACTTTTCAAATGCCGCACTTCTCTTTCTAACTGATATATCAAATGAACGCAACCCCGCAGCAATAGAAGCCAGGACGCGCCTTCGCAACGAGATGAACTTTTCAAAAGCCCTTGATTATTTTCCTAGATATTTAAAGTATGAAAGAAGAGTGCTTGCATATCTTGCTAAATATAATAATTATGCCAATGCGCTGCGGCAGATTCAGCGCCAGCTTTTGCTTATGTTTATACATTCTGTTGAATCCTACTTATTCAACGAAGAAGTCAAATACTGCATAAGCGTCGGTGCAGAAAATTTTGTAAATGCAATCTGTTCTGCTAATGCATATGGCTTCCCAGATCTTTCTACAGTAAAGCCTATTGAAAAAGGCATCAACTTACTGAAAAATGATACAAAACATTTTGAGGTAATAAACATAATAGGTTATGATACAAATTTAAATGATTATGAAAAAAGCCTCTTAGATAAGCTTGGCTTGTCACTTGAAAATTTTAAAATGAAGCATATGCCAGAACTCAATTGTAAAGGTTCCCACAGAGTAGCATTTGCACCATACAAAAACTTTTCATTTTCAATAAAAAATACGCAGATAAACTTTAAATTTTCTATCCCTTCTGGCA
>JAVYWU010000002.1:21085-32477 GCA_038877355.1 Candidatus Micrarchaeaceae archaeon
ATGCCACTATATTTCTATCAAATTTTATAAACTCTTTAAATAACATAAGTCTTTCAAATAATGCAGGAATCACAAGCGTTGTTGACCAATAGTCTTTTTACTTTCATGCATATGCATGCTAATTTTTTCTATTTCCTCTTTCATTTTCCTTTCTTTTGAAATTGATGCCATTAAATATGCTTCATCTTTAGTCCTCTTAGTTACAAGCACTATAATGTGCCCCGTAGCTATTCTTCCAGCCCGCCCTCTTCTTTGTATATTCCTAATTTCACTTGCTACAGGCTCGTAGAATATTACTGTATCTACACTTGGAATGTCCAGTCCTTCTTCTCCAATTGAAGTGGCAACAAGTACCTTAAACTTGCCTTCTCTAAAATCCTTTATGACTTGTTGTTGGCTTGCCTGCGTTATTCCTTCTTTTTTTCCAACAAACGCTTTAGCATCTATCTGATTGCTACTAAGTATTTCAACAATTTTTTTTATAGTTGAGCGATATTGCGCAAATACAATTACACTTTTGTCTTTAAGTTCATTCTTTATTATTTTTACAGTCATAAACATTTTTGGGTGTTCTACACCTCTATCAAGCGCTTTCCTAGCTATATCTATTGAATATACTATATCCTGATTGGCAAGTATGTTTTGCAAGGCCTTGCTTTTTTTCTCTCTTGCAGCTAGTGCATCAAAATAACTTACAAATGGATATAAGCCTTCAGTGCTTATGAGTTCATATGCGTGCATCAGGTTTATTACATAAACATAATTATATATGGCCATGAACATGAAATTTTTTGCTTCTATCTTTGATATTATCTTACCAAGCTCAAGCAGTTTTCTTTTAGGTACATTTTCAAAGCTTTTGAATGGACTTAAGCCATAGCTATAGAGCTTGCCAAGATGCTCATTTATTATCGGTCTAAGTTTTTCCATTATGGTTAGTATAACATCATTGTTTTCCAAATATACTATCTTTGTTGTTTTATCCATAACATACGGCCTTACGTCAGGATCTGTTGAAGTCCTTGCCTCTATCTTTTCTATACCAAGTATTTCAACAAGCTGAGTTATCTTTTTTTTGTTACTTCCAGGTGATGCAGTCAATCCTACTATTTGTATATGCCTTAACTTGCATTCATTTGCTATATAAGTATAAGCATATTTTCCTATGGCTTTATGGCATTCGTCAAATATTGCAATAGCAAAATTATCCATCATAAATCTTCCAAGCTTAAGGTCATTTGCTATGGTTTGCGGTGTTGCAACAATTACCCTTGCATCAAATTCCTTCTTTTCTCTTTCATTTGCCTTTGTTGTGCCTGTAAGCAGCAATATATCTCTGCTATTTATATTCAGCATTTTTGAAACATATGCATAATGTTGCTCTGCAAGTGGCTTTGTTGGTGCTAAAAGCATAGCCCTCCTATTTTCATATAGCACCTTCGCAATTGCAAGCACGGCTATAAGAGTTTTTCCAAGTCCTGTCGGCAGCACGATCAAAGTATTGTATCCAGCATAAATGCTCTTCGCTATGTTAAGCTGATACGCTCTAGGCTCTACATCCTTATAATTAATCATTATTTGATAAGGATTTATATCTTCCCAATTCATATAACGCAACTTATTTATTAATTAAATTAAAATTAAATAATATGCTGCAGTAGCTCAGTGGGAGAGCGTCCGGCTGAAGTAATTTGTGGAAACCGGAATGTCGCAGGTTCAAATCCTGCCTGCGGCAATGTGTAGATGGGGTTATATATAACTCATCGAAATATCCCCTATTTTGCCATTGAAGTCTAAATATCTGCATTTTCAATAATTCAATACCTCTAGCGTCTTTTGTTGTCATATTACTTAATGATAGTATTCTTTTTCATGCTTTTGTGCTTTTAAATTTACTAATATTATTTATCGACAACTACCATTGTCGTTCTGCTTAGTTAAATATTAGCTTTTGGTAATCTTGCAACACGATGAACATCATGATGATTAGGTTTTGGCACTCCACTTGCTTCTATCAAAAAAACTTTATGTAAATTCCTAATCCTCTATCATGTTTAGTTGTTATGCTGAGAAAATCAAATCAAGGCTGCATCCAGTCTATTTCATAGTATTCGTAGCTGCTACCTGGAAGTTCTATCATTTTTGCTTTGTAATATGTAACAGAACTTTCTCTATCTGCTATTGCGATTATTGCCTGGCAGCCAAGTTTTTTTGCCTCATTTATCAATGCAGATAGTTCTGCTCCACCAATAAATTCCTCTTCGCTAAAAGATAACATAGCATATTTTGGCTGGTCTTTGCCTGGTTGTTCAACTTCTGCTCCTTTTCTATGGTATAAAAGAAAATCAACATTAAGATTTTTTCTCCTGCTTTTTCCAGGTATTGCTAGTATAAATGTCTTCCTTACCGAATGCGCCACTCTTATTGCCCTTGCCCACTCGGAGATAAGGAGTTTTGCATCTCTTGGAAAAACATGTAGCACATGCCTTGAGTGCACCCAATTGTCATTTTTGATAGGTTGTGCGCCAGGAAAGTATATGCGAAAATGCGTACCAAACTTAAAACCCGATTTTACAATATAATTACGATCTCTCCAGTCACAATATACTGAAAAAAGCTTTTTGAAATCTGCTCTCCTTTTTACAGCAAATTCCATTATAGATTTAAAGTCCTGATTTGAAATTTTTAGAACAGAATGCTTTATCAGAAAAAGCGTTTCAAAAATATCAAGCTTATTTAGCATTCCATGGTCAATTGCTTTATATGTGCCATACTGCCCAAACCAGTAGTCTTCATATATCTTCCTGCCTTGCTCTTCATCTCCTGCTATTGTTATAAGGTCATCTGGAAAGAAAATGCCTTCAAGTTTATATGCACGTAGATTTATCTTTCCAGTAGGATATCTTTTTATAGGAATCTCTGCCGGTTTTGCAAACTGCAATTTTGTCGGTGCGATTATTGCAAGCCCTTTATCTTTCCAATCCTTATATGTAAAATATCTTGCAAGAAACTTCTTGTCTTTTTGAAATTTCTTTGCCACGTCGCCAAACGAAAGTTTTTTTCCGTTTGTTGTTGTACATTTAGCTCCGCGAACTTCAAGTGCATACAAAAGCTCTTCAGTTGAAAGAATTAAGCGATCATTTGCAAATGTACCAACATGGCTGTTTCTAAGCAAATCAATTGTAGATTGATTTGCAGCATAGGCATATTTGTTTTTATTGTCAAAAATCAATTCAAGCATTAAATCATTTACTGCTTATATTTAAGCAATGCTCCAATACCATGGAATCCCATAAGAAGTTCCTTGCCGTATTGACTATCAGAAGCGACAAATATGATTTCCACATCATTTTTATCCGCCAAAGACATTAAATTTTCAATTGCATCCTCTTTTTTTATTATTTCAAGCTTGCCGCCACATCCTTCATGTATAGCTTGCTCATGCTCCCCTTCCTCTATTGCATTGAACTCAGCATTGCATTTTGTGCATTTATAATGTACATCATAAATCTCTATATCTTCGTTTATGAGCAGCTTTTCAACATTATTGCTTTGCAGAGCCTTGAGAACCTTTTCATAGCCATATGTTGCCAATCCATTGTTTGCTATGGCATTAAGAAAGCGCTCCATTAAGACACGCTCTTGAATGGCAGATTGTTCTGATAAGAGGTCTTTTGCCTTTTCAAGAAGTTCATTTATACCCATATGCTCGTCAGTATAGCCTGTATCATATATACCCAAAACCTTTATTTGGTAATTTAAATGCTTTATTTTTACAAAATTTTCTTTTGAGGGACCCGGACCCCCAACAATAAGACCTTTAATCCTATAATCATACTTAGCAAAAACATCATTTATTGCATAACTAACTGATTTGTAATAATCATCTATGCTTTCTGATATGGCCCGCTCGTATCTATTAGCACTCTGCCCCCCTTTTCTAACTTTTGCATGTGCAAACGATCTAAGCTTTTTTTCAATCGTGATATGCGTACCGCGCAATAGCGCTATTGTTGCTTCACGGCCATCAAGCACCACCAAACAATACATATCCTTTGCAGATATCATTTCTTCCAATGGCTCAAGCAGAAAGCTTGAATCACATCTATATATATTAGCCCATACAGGCTGTGGCGGGTTAATCGTAAAAAGCTCTATATCTGGCGTTGCTTGTTCGTTTGAGATATTGCCGCAGAATATAGCAAGCCCGTTCGGAGGAGGCTCTTTAAATAGCTTCAAATATTGCATTATTTTATCTATAGCGCCTTGTACATTCAGCCTTGTTGTTTTCGATTTTATATTTCCTGATCTTCCGCGTTCATCGCGGAGCTTATTCATTTCGTCACTTATTGAAAATTTTGGAGGTATATAAATGCTTATAAGCTCTGTACCTGAACCTTTTATAGAACGAAGCTTTTTCAGTTTTGTCCTTATTTCATATTCTGTATTCATATTGATCATTTGCTTTTTACTTTCCTATGACTCTTTTGCCCATGTAAGGGACAAGGACTTCAGGAATAGTGATTGTACCATCATCATTAATATAATTTTCTATTATAGGTATCAAGGCCCGTGGCGATGCAAAAGCCGTGCCATTAAATGTATATACATATTTCCTTTCTGTACCTTCGTCATATTTTATGTTGAGGCGCCTAGATTGCCAATCGGTGCAGTTTGAATATGACCCCATCTCTCTATACCTATCTTGGCTTGGTATATAAACCTCCAAATCAAACTTTTTTGATGCAACAGTGCCTATATCACCAGTACATATATTTACAATATGGTATGGTATCCCTAAGCCCTGCCAGAGTTCTTCGGCATTTTTAACTATCTCCTCTAAATATTTATTTGGGTCTTTCTGGGTTGCAAAAATGAATTGCTCAACTTTATTGAACTGATGGGTTCTAAATATGCCTTTTGTATCTTTGCCATGAGAACCTGCTTCTCTTCTAAAGCATGGGCTTATTCCGACATATTTTAATGGTAAATTCGCTGAAGAAAATACAGTCTCCGAATGCATTGCTGCAATTGTATGCTCTGAAGTTGCTATAAGGAACAAATCTTCGCCTACCTTTTCCAATGACTCGTTGGTTGCCACTTCTTTTGGATCAGCAACTTTATAAAGCGATTCCTCAAAATCTCCAAGTGCCGTAACTCCATGATAAAATTCCTTTCTTAGCATATAAGGCGGAGATATAGGAATGTAGTTTTTCTTCACCAAGCTATCAATTGCATATCTGAGCAAAGACATATCAAGAAGAACTAAATCTCCTTTTAAGTAATAAAATCTTGCACCTGAAACTTTGGCTGCACTTTTAGTATCAAGAAGTTGCAGAGCTTCTAGTATATCATCATGGTCTTTGTTCATGTGTGCATTTCTTGGCTGCCCCCATTTTCTAACTTCCAAATTTTCAGAGTCATCCTTGCCATAAGGTACCGAATCATCAAGTATATTAGGCAAGTTCCATAAAAGAAAATTAAGTCTTTCGTCGTATTTTGAAATTTCTGCTTCAATGGCGTCTATCTGTTCCTTAACTTCTCGCATGCGATTTATTTCTTCTTCTACGCTTTCTTCCTTTTTCTTTTTTTCTGATACCAACAAGCTTACTTTGTTTCTTTCTGCTTGAAGAGATTGCAGTTGTGTCTTAAGCTTTTTGCTTTTTTCATCAAGGTTTATTAACTCATCTAGCGGATAATTGCTTTTCCTTTTTTGCAGCGATTTTCTTATTGCTTCTATATTATCTCTTACATATTTTGATGTTATCATAAGCGCACCTTTAGTAGTTTAGTAATATATTTTCAAACAAAGCATATAAACTTTAACATGAAAAAATTTATTGATAATATGTATATAGCAATACCTACAGATGATAGAAAATTTATTTCTGAGCATTTTGGGAAGGCAAAATACTTTCTTATTGTAGACACTTTACAAGGAAGCAAAACTCTTATTGAAAACCCACATGAAAAGGAGGAAAACGAACTGAGTGGCCATGGTAAGCTGCTAAAGATGCTTGTAGAAAACAAAGTGAAAAAGATTTTTTGTTTCAATATAAATCCGAAAATGGAAAAAAATCTGAATGATTTGCATATTGAAATTAGTAGAGTAATAGAAAAAACCAGCATAGAAAACATATTGAAAGAATGATAATAATGGTATCAAGGAAGGAAATTGTAGAAGTATTAACTGAGTGCATTGACCCAGAAGTCGGCGCAAATATTGTTGATATCGGTCTAATATACAATATCTCAATAAAAGAAAACGATATTAAGGTATATCTAACAATGACCTCGCCGATGTGCCCCGTAATGAGCATTATCTTAGCAGATGTACAGCTAAGGCTGAAAAAAATCCCTGGTGTAAACAATATCGATTTAGAGCTCGTCTGGGATCCAATGTGGACTCCTGAAATGATGGCAGATAGTCTCAAATCAACTTATGGCGTATACTAAATATTTAATAGATTATATTTTCATCTGCCCTTTTATATTCCACTATTTCATCGTTGCTGAACCATATAGATATTTCACGTTGTGCTTCTTGAATAGTTCCTGAAGCATGAATAATATTTTTTACAGCCCTGCCTGACATATCAGCCAAATCATATGAATCACTCGTATATGCACCGCGAATTGAGCTTGGATCCGCTGTTCTAGGTTCTGTTGAGCCTACAATTTTTCTTACTATAAAAACAGCATTATTGCCTTCTATTACCATTGCCACTACGGGTTTTCCTGTAAGGTATTCAAGAAGTTGCTCTCTGACTTTGTTACCTATTTCAAGATCTGTTTGGCTGACTTCAATGCCTTTCTCTTTATATGATGCAATAGCTTTTGCACCAACAGATTTAAGCCATGCTTCGTCTGCTGCATAATGTACTTCAACTTGCTGCTTTGGCGGGCTAACAAGCTTTAATGCCACTACCTTCAATCCTGCATCTTCAAATTTAGATATAATTTTTCCTATCAAAGTCCGGTAAACTCCGTCAGGCTTTATAAGAACCAGTGTTTTTTCTATCATAAAATCAATTATTTTATAATTTAATAAATATAAAGTTTTGCTGGTAATACTTTTTTATTGCTTTCGCAACTTCAAATTTTAGAATATACTACTAAATATTTATTTTCAAAAATCACAGGATTATGACTTTTTATCTAGAATTCCTAAAATTTGATAAAATCTGTTGCAGGTTTGCTTTGCGGATGGAAGCAAGCGAACGTATTTATTGTTATTTGTAAAATAAAAAATCAGAATAAAAGCATGGCAGACATGTAGAAGAATAGTAGGCATGCAAAAGAATACGATAGTATATTGAATCTATTAAGAAAAATTGCAAGATATTCATATAATTCTTTCTTGATAAATTCTTCTATTATAAAAATTGAATGAATATATATGGAAAGCAAGAAATTAAAGTATATTATTTATTTTGTAAAATCAAAAGAAATGTGATAATATGGAAACTGGAGAAGGCTTTGATAAATACCTTGCTGAGCAGATGGCGATTATAAACAGCAAACTGGAAGAATACTTATCTAATAAGGCCTCAGATCAATTCATAGAGAAGATACTTGGAAGAGCAATATATGAATATGACAAAGAAGCAATAAATAAAGCAGTGCTTGAACCGTCTTGGTATTTATTGAATTCAGGCGGAAAGCGATGGAGACCTGTGCTGATGCTCCTTATCATAGAAGCGCTCGGTAAAAAACGCGAAGAATATATAGAATTCTCTATAATACCTGAAATAATACATAATGCAACGCTAGTTCACGACGACATTGAAGATAGATCAGAAACTAGGAGGGGCAAGCCTTCAGTTCACATCAAATTTGGAGAGGATATCGCCGTAAATCTTGGTGACTTCCTTTATTATTTTCCAATAGTTGCTCTGCTTGACAGCAAAAAACTTACCTTAGAATCAAAAAATCGAATACTTTCAGTATACACAAGAGAGATGCTTAGAGTTGCTACAGGGCAAGCAACAGATATAGCATGGCATAATTTCCTCGTGCCCTTAGAAAGCATAAACGAGGAAAAATACTTGCAAATGGTATATAACAAAACAGGTGTCCTTGCAAGGATGGCGTGCAAAATGGGGGCAATTCTAGGTGGCGCAAATGACGAAGAAGTTGAAAAACTTGGTCATTTTGGTGCTACTATTGGGGTTGCATTCCAATTGCAGGATGATTTATTGAATATAACACCTAGCACACTTGCAGAGAAGAAGGGAGGGCTTGGAGATGACATAACAGAAGGCAAGATTACATTAATGGTAATAGATACAATGCAGAGGGCCTCTCAAGAGGATAAAAAAAGGTTATTGGATATACTAAAAATGCACACTACTGATCAGAACATAATAAACGAAGCAATAAGTATAATAGACAAATATGGGAGCAAAAAATACGCAAAAAAACGTAGCATAGAAATAGTAAAGGAAGCATGGTCAGGCATAGAAAGCTTGCTTCCAGATTCTGAGGCAAAAAGTAGGATAAAGGATTTGACTGAATTTCTAATAAGCAGATCGCTCTGATAATATGGTTGAAAAGCAAAAGATATATTTTTCTGGTGCTATACGTGGAGGAAGAGAGCGCGTAGAGGTATATAGACACATAATTGAAAAGATAAAAGAGAACGGAGAGGTGCTAACAGAACATATAGGTTCAAAAGACCTTGAAAAAATTGAGAAAGAAACAAACGACATAAGTATATATAAAAAGGACATAATGCTTTTAAATGAAGCTGATGCTGTAATTGCAGAAGTCACTGTACCATCGCTTGGAGTTGGCTATGAAATTGCATATGCAGAGCAGCATGGAAAGCCAGTATTATGCTTGTATGATTCGACAGACAAAAATCATAAGCTCTCTGCAATGATATCTGGAAACAGAAACATAATTCTTGCAATATACGATGCGATAGAAAAAGCTGACAAAGCTATTGCAGAGTTTATGAAAAATAACGAAAAATAACTGCAACATTTATTAACGCTACTGAAAGACACTTTTGCACGCTAAAATAGTGTTAAAATTCTACTCTTAACAACGTGAGCGGGAAATCCAACACCATTTATGGGTAGGATGAGAGCGAACCGCAGAAAGATATATAAATATACCCACATAAATTAATTAGATGGTATTAGAATGTATGAGAATATATCAAAACATAGCATGCCAAACAAAGAGATACATCTGAGGTTCAATGAAGATGATTACGATAAATTTAATATAGAGTTTGCTAAAAATTTGTTACGCACAAATACAACATATAAAATCTTATGCGAACGCGACGAAGATGGATATACTGCACATCATAACAACAAAGAAACCAATTCACAAACTCATTCTACAAGCAGAGGCGATGCGCACACAACACATAACTATGATGATGGTTCTGGCAGATATGATCCATGGCCGATTGGAGGAAATGATAAGTGGATATCAAATGACAATAAGAAAGATTGACATGTCAGAGAGTTTTTATACAAATCGCTTACACCAGAGACTTTACAAATCAGAGGCAGAACGTATATCTGAAAGGATACGTAACCTTAACAAGAAAGGTTCCAAGGAGTTCCTAAAACGCATCAACGCGTCAATCAAAAATCAAAATAAAAAACTCCTTGCCATTAATCCCAACACGATTAGTACTCTGCCAGTGTATCTATTTAATGAAGTAGGGGCAGAAGTGATGTATTCTGCATTGGTTTTTGCAGAGGAAGTATCTGCGCTCAAAACAGTAAGGAACGAATACTCAGAGAAAGTAGAAGAAAAGACTATAAATGCCCTTGCCAAAAGGATAAAAAAATTGAGTCCATCCGCAATAGACGAATTGTGGTTTAGAGTCGGTTTTATATATGCAGATCATGGCAAAAACAAGGCAATAAGTGAAGAAAGCATAAAAGAGATAAAGAGTTCGGATAAGTCAGCAAGAATTTATTTACTAAATCTTTTTACGGAAACTAAATTAGACTTAATAAAACGCAACATCGCATTTTTAGAAAAGCATAAGTAGAAATATAAAAGCAGTAAACAAAATCAGTTTGCTTTATTAGTTGAGCTTTAGGTCAAAAAAGTTGGTTAAGCAGATGTATATGGAGAAGACTAAAGTAGATAGTTTATGGCTAAATCACAAACAATAAAACAGTTAAAGCCTAAAAGTTTGATTTTACTATGATGGGCCAAGGATATACCATGTTCTTGCGCATTATCTTGCGTATGTCCTTATTACTTATTATCTTGAAAAAGCTTTGTATCGTCGGGATGTCAAAATCAAATGTCTTGAGATAATCGATGGTTGTGCCCTTCTTCCTGACTTCGAGAGAAAGTGGAAAGCTTACGATCCAAGGGCCAAGATAATAAAGGCTTACTTAGAGGATATACAAAATGGCTCTACAATGGAAGTGCAGACCCTTACTGCTATAGCGTTGAAAGCTGAAAAGATGATGGTTGAAAAGCTTGGCGAGAGCAAGGGTATATGGCCAAATGTCGATTTCTTCTCAGGTCTAATATATACTTACATAGGCATAGAAAAATCTTTGTTTACGCCGCTTTTTGCCGCCAGCAGAAGCCCAGGATGGTGCGCGCATATGCTGGAATACTGGCAAGACAACAGGCTGATAAGACCTTTGGATTACTATAATGGCCAAATCGACATGCCATATGTTCCGATAGAACAGAGAAAATAGATCCGTCGATAGGCTTCTTACATGAACTGTCGAACAGCAGAGCGTTGTTGGTCTATGATATTCAGAAACTTTATAGGTGGCTAGTGGACTTATCAGTCATACAATTCTTAGAGGAGAAGAAGCTAAAGAAAACTGATTTTATTGTAACTGAGAACTACAGCATAAGACTTAGAGAAGGTACGGCAAAGGCACTTATCGAGAAGATAAAGCTAAACTTCAATGCAAGGGCGTTACAACGGCAAATACTACAACTATCAGAACATCTTATACGAAAACGTTAGGTTGCTGACTAACTACATAATCGGAAAGTCGAATAAACTCCAGTTCAACGTACTTGAGTTCAGAATAAAGCGAGAAGATAGCACAGATATTCGCAATATGGTGCTTAGCTTGACACAGCAAGACTTAGGATGTTGACTTTTCTATAATAACATATTCCTCATTTATCATTTACAAATTATATCACTTCCACAATTTTCTCACGTATATCGCATCTAATATGCGATGAGGCATGTGACTCTTTGCTACAATTCTGGCCGTAGCTATAATCTCAACTATTTTATTTTTGCTGGGACATCATTGAGCATCGTTAATCCTCAGCACTCTGTTGTTATTATGTATGTAGCAGTAAGTTTAAGTGTAATTATTTAGCCACTCTGGTATCGATTTTATACGCATGAATTTATCCGAAAATTAGA
>JAVYWU010000003.1:0-31469 GCA_038877355.1 Candidatus Micrarchaeaceae archaeon
GCCTTCTGCTCCTTTGAAGGATATGCACGGTATTTATATGCAGTTTTCATTACAATCATATTTATGAATCTTAAAAATTATATGCCTTTCTGCATTGCTTATATTCACTTGAATGGCGTGGGTTTTACGCTACATTAGATAAACTTCTACTATATTGATTAGCCACCTTCAATATCAAAATATCCTGATGCTATTTTATAGCTTTCTGGAAGTGAGAAATTGAAATTTATTAAAGCATACAAATCCCTTCCAACTACTCTTCTTATATTAAGATTCATATTCCCCATAGCAATCTGCAACCTATTCAACTGTACCGCAAGATTATCTATTGCTGCTTTTTCTGATACACCGACAGCAATAGATTCAAAATACATTATTGTTGCAATTGGTTTTTCTCCTTGAGATATTCTTCTTATTCTATCGTCTATCGATTCTATTTTTCGTTGTAAATCTGCCACTGCTACATCCGTAGTTTTGTTACTTTGTAGCATTTGCGCTAATTGAAACTCCTTATAACTTTTTTTGCCTATTAAATTTTCTCTTTCTTGTTGTACATCTCTACCAAAAGATAATATATGGAATTTAAAAGGAAAATCAATGCTCATTATTGCTCTTTCCCATTGCATAGGTGCTTCAATTATTCTACTTTCAGTATCTTGCCCTTCTACTTGGCCACTATCAACTTTTATTTCATAATTAAAAAAGTTTGCTGTCAAAAAGCCTATGGCATAATAAAGTCCATTTACTTCTTTGATTACACTATCTTGCGTATTTGTTACTTTATATTCTTTAGAGATTCTAAAACTTATTCCAAATAATTTTGTAATTATTGGAAAAACTATAAAATCAACCCAATTTAACATAGCAAGTGCAACGAAGCCTATTGCTATAATAACAATTGCAAAATCTGTAATAATTACGCCTCCAAATGCATTCAATTCCATAATAGCTATAAATAGTATAACTGAGCACATTGTAAGGTATATAATTCCAATTTCATCCATAAGCTACGCCTTAATGTTCATCACATTCTTACTTATTTCTTCTGTTGCTGTTATATATGGTATCGCATATTCAGGTTCAACAAATTTTAGTAATTCTTTACCTACAACTATTGTTGGAGTAATTCCAAATATTGAACTTACTCCAGAAATGACATCTCTGGCTTTTTGCTGTGCCATAATTGTTGCATTACTTTCTGTATCACCAACCCCTGACGCAGTAGCATATTCTACAAATTCATACGCTTTTACTGAACTTATATTATCAGCTAAATTATGCCACATTGCAACTTTTCCTTTTGCTCTTTCTATATCCTTTGAATCTACATTTTCGCTAATTTTTTGTGACAATGCATCCTCTTCTTGATTTATTTTATCTCTTAAGGCTTGCAGATAGTTATCTTTATCTATCAAATTCATTTGAACGGTATATCTTATTGGCTCCTTCATTATAGTGAAAAGTGAGCTTACTTGTTTTCCAAAAGCTAATTTTTCTGCATCCGTCATTTCTGTGGCCGAGCGATAAAGAGGTATTAAAATAAAAACTGTCGCTGTAAATCCATTTTGATCCTTTTTTATTAATGCGTCTTCTGCACTTGAAAGCCAATAAGTGCTTTCTCCACTCAGTATTACTTCTTTTTTTCTTTGCTTTAAAAATTCTATCATAAAATTTGAATAATATCTAGATGCAAAAGCTAAAATATCAAGTAAAACAGCAAGCACCAGCAATAAAAGTTTGAGTATACCTGGCAGTATAGTAGAAGGTAAAGATAATATTATCATCAATACGCCAAATGCAGCTAAAAGCAATATCATAAATAATAAATATTTTGGGTCCACTGCCATCACTACTTAAATATTTTTAATTAATATAATTTAAATGCTTTTTTGTTCAAATTTCTTAAATGAGTAAATGTACGATTTAGTATTGTTACACGCACCTAGCATATATGATTTTAGAAAGAAAAAATTAAATCTTGGTGTTATTAGTGATGTAGTACCTTCAACTCCAATTTTTGAGATGTATCCTATAGGTTATGTTAGTATAGTAAGTACTCTTGTAAAGCAGGGTTATTCTGTACGCTTGCTAAACCTTGCAGTACGAATGCTACTTGATAAGAAATATGATGTTTCTAAGGCAATAAAAAGTATTGATTCCATACTTTATGGAATAGATTTGCATTGGCTGCCTTCTGTACAAGGTACAATAAATATAGCAAAAATTATTAAGCAATATCACCCAAATAGGCATCTTGTTTTTGGTGGCTTATCAGCAACATATTATGCAAAAGAAATAATGCAAAAATACCCCTATATAGATTTTGTTCTTAAGGGGGATACAACTGAACCTTATTTTTCTAAGCTCATTGATACAATAGAAAAAAATGGTGACTATAGCAAAATACCAAATCTAGTATGGCGCAAAGAAAGCAAAATAATAGAAAATCCGTTTGAATCTCCAGAAGGTCATATAAACGAAGTATTTTTGGATTATAAAACTTTTGCAAAAAACTCATTGCTCAATTTAAAAATAGAAGAAACAATACCTTATAAAACATGGTTGAATGCACCTTCAGGAATGACATTTATACAAAAAGGATGTAGATATAATTGCATATTTTGTGGTGGTTCTGCTTTTGCATATCGAAATTTTTATTGTAGAAAACATATGTCCTTGCGTGATCCTGCAAAAATTTTAGAAGAAATCAAGTTAATGAAAGAATATCTTGGAAGCCCTATATTTATAGCCGGAGATGTTCATGATGCAGGGCATAAATTTGAAGATGAGTTATTGCAGGGAATAAAAAAGGAAAAAATAGATGTGCCTATATTATTTGAAATATTTAAGCCTGCTTCTGAAGATTTCTTTAAAAATGTATCTAAAAATATTAATGAATACGCCTTAGAAATTTCTCCAGAATCAAGTAATGAAAATATCCGTGCAATAACAGGCAAAGCTTATACAAATTCTTCTCTAGAATCAACAATATCTCTTGCTTTAAAATATGGTGCCAAAAAGATGGACGTTTTCTTTTCAATTGGACTGCCAAGGCAAGATAAGCAAGCAGTAGAGCATGATATAAATTACGCAAAAAAATTGAAGGAAAAGTTTGGTACAAAACTTTATATATTCTCATCCCCTCTTGCGCCATTTATAGACCCTGGAAGTCTAGCTTTTGAAAAAGCAAAGTATTATGGCTACAAACTATATGCACGTACATTGGAAGAACATTATGCTATTTTTAATGAAAATAATTCATGGAATAAGCTTTTTAACTATGAAACTAAATGGCTTACTCGTGAGGATATTGCAATATATTCATTAGAATCCGCCCTTAATTTTTTAAATTATAAAGTAAATAAAGAACTTAGAGAAAAGCTCGAAGACCAAATTACAGCATTTTCAAATAATAAAGAGCAGAACATAAATTCATTAATAAAACCTGTTGCATATAAAAAAGATGAGCTTCAATGGTATAGCAAAAATTACGCAAAATCGTTACCTTCAATAGCTTTACTAATTTACTTGAAATTTAAAAGTATGCAAATTGAGCATAAACATAAAAACATGTAATAATTCAATTATAATATAAATTTTATACATAAACTACACCAATTAGTTAATTCACAAGTTGCAGCAATTTTGTCTGCTATCGCTCCGCGTAATTTGTTTATGTATCTAAAATATACAGATTTTATGAAAGTAAAAGATGTAAAAATTTGCCAATAACACTTACTGTAAACAATGCAATAATAATGTATCACAGAATTTACATGTAGCAACAAGAATTTATTTGCCAATATTCTTGTTTCTATATCAGTCAAGTGATTTGATGAGGCAAAAAGTAACCTTAAAAATAAAGCATATATTTGAAAGTAAATATCTAATATTTGCCTTCCTTATACTATTAATTTTTTCTATGAATTTTGATATTATATTTTCATTTTCTTCTTTATTTTTTTTAATGATCTTATTTGTTTTTATTTATGCATTAATTTTGCTTAATCTATATAAGCATACATTTTTTATTAATTTTTTACTTATATTAGCAATAATAGTTGATATAGCTATTCTTATATTGATTTCATACAAATACATGATTTATGCCTCTACATGGCTTCTATCTTTGTTTGAACTACTTTTTAATTTTATTATTTTCTTTTTAATAGTAAATTTATTGCTTCTTGCACGGTATTTTTATGAGCATATAAATAAAAAATTATCTTTTATATCAATTGCAATTTTTATGCTTATTATAATCATTTCGCTTTGGCTCACTTTTTACATTATACCAAAAATTTTTTATATGAGAACAGATGATGAAATATTTTTATCGCTTGCGGCAGCAAAGATGTTTGCATCCGGCATAAATCCATACACTTTAAATTTCGATGCTATTGAATTTCAAAATTTCTTTAACTCTACAAACCAATCAAATTATAATAGAATTGTACCTTCTTTTACAACAAATAACAAAATTGCAGGTACTGTCCAATATCCTGCTTTATCTTTTCTTATATTAGTGCCATTTTTTTTAATTGGAAATAATATAAAAATTAGCCTATTTAGTTTAACGCAACTTACTATAGAGCCTCTTTTACTATTTTTACTCTTTTTTTCTATCTTGCTGATTGTTCTTATGCTTGATAAAGAACTGCTAAAAAAACCAACTTGGCTTCTTGCATTTTTTATTAGTTCAGTTTTTATTGCAATTTCCTCCTATACATATTTGTTATTTTTTATTTTGCTTATACTTGCATACAAGGCAATTTCTTCAAAATACCTATTTCTTTTACTAGGAATAATAGCATCTTTTCAAGAATTAACCTGGGTTGCAATATTGCTTTTTATAGCATATATAGCCGGCGAATACGGCATAAAACGTTCTTTTTATACTGCGCTTGGCACATTTTTAGTATTTTTTATTATTAATTCTTATTTTATACTTCTTTCTCCATATTTATTCTTTGAATCTATACTGAGTACAATTCAATTTATCCTTCCTCTTCCTTTTTCATTTGGCTATTTGCTTTTATATGTATTTCCAATCCCGCTTGCCGCTTTTAAGTTTATTTTTATTTTAACTGCATTAATTTGTATGCTTGTTGTATATTATACACATGATAAACGTTTAATTGGTTTGCTGAGTTTGGTGCCCCTTCTCGTCATGTATCGTGCAATTATAACATATTATTCTATATTCTTGGCATTTTTTGCAATATGCTTAATCATTGATATAAATTACACACCATCATATAAAAAAACATCATTCAAAAAAAAGATTTTATTCTATTCTTTCGTATTAATACTACTTATTACAATTGTAGGGTATACCTATATTCAACATAACAATTATCAAAAAATTATGAACTTACAAATAAAAAATGGTACTATATTACATGAAAATGGCAATACTTTGTTTATTGCTAATTTACATTATAATTTAACTAAAAATATGAGTCTATATTTGTATACATACGGGATGCAAATATTAAATAAAAACACTTCAGTTTTTATTGCTGGTCTTGGGCAAAATACCACCATATTGCAAAATTCATCAGAAGCAATACCTAGTAACATAAATAGCACTAATTATTTTTATGCTGTAAATTCAAACCGTTTTGATTTAAGTGGTCAAGGAGATAAAAAATTCGAATTAAAACTAAGCAATACAAATGTAACATTGATAAGATGTTATTTATATAATCAAAGCTTATTCTACATTTCTCCAAAATATGTTTATAATACGTAAACCCCTTCTCGCTTACAGATAGAGCTACAGTAGCATCTGTTTTTGCCTGGAACTTCTCGTTTCAACTGACATATTTACTTTCCTATGCAGAACACTATTTATGTATTTCAATATACTTCTTGTAGAAGTAGGATTCTCCGCTATCTTTTATCCCCTTGCTAAGCCAAGCTTCCCGCTCGCTGGGTTAAATACGCTGAAAATAAGCATATGCTGAAAAGGTATAACATAATATAGCAACCAGTAAAAAAAAACAAAATAATGAAATTCTGCTATGGCCAGAACTAAATCAAGGCACAAAACTCTCTCAGGCATTTGTGAGTCTTTAAAAAGCGAATTGCATGTTGTAATATAAATTCAACGCTATATAAATCTAGAAAAAGCTAAAAATATAAATGCTTAAATATAATAGATTGCATGGCTTTCAAAGACAAAGATTTTATAGAAATAAAATTTGATGAATTTGATGAATCTACTAACACACTGATTGCAACTACTGATGAGGAAAAGGCAAAAAAGGCAGGAATATACAACGAAAAAGGAATTTATGGTAAAGCTCTATTTATATTTGATTTTTCCAGCAATCCTACAGGTCTGCTAAAAAAACTAAAAGAAATGTCTGTTGGGGAAAAACAAAGTTTTGTGTTGGATCCTGAAGAGGCATATGGAAACAGAGATGAAAGCAAAGTTCGCGTAGCATCAATTGCTGAGTTTAGAAGCAAAGGCATACATCCAGAGCCAGGAATGCAAGTAAATATTGATGGTGAATTGAATATAATAAGAAGTGTTGGCTCAGGAAGAGTTGTTATTGATGCAAATAATCCATTTGCTGGCAGGAAAATAAGATATGATGTTGAAATTTTAGATCAAATTAAAGAAGATAAAAACAAGATTGAAGCTTTAGCAAAGAATTATAATATACCTGCGGAGTCTATAACAATTGAAGATAATAAAATACTTCTTTCATATACTATGAGTTCTGAATCAAACAATATAAATAAAGATTTAGATAAGATGCTTATACAAAATACGTTAGCTAAAAAAATTCTCGATTACTTAGATGCAAATGAAGTTATAATTCAAAACAAATATACAAAAAAAGAAATTGCACAACACTAAACTACCTTACTTAACGGAAGAGCTTTCATCAAGATGAACAACATGGAACGCAGTTCCACAAAGTCTGAACAGCTGTAATCAGAAAGCTTTGAGAGCCAGTCTACAACTACTCTTTCATTGGAAAATCTAGAAGAAACGAACCTCTGCTCCAATAATGATTTTGCATAGCCTATTGCGCTTTAGGATTAACTGGTCAAGTAATTTCATATGCTTATTAATATCCAAATAGAATATTTCACATGCCTTGCAGCAGCAAAATATTATATTTATAATCGCTTCCTCCTCCTGCTCACGTATAAGGGCCTCTTGAGAGGTGATTAGATGAACTACTTCTCATTTACAGACGGGCTTCCAGCTTTGTAAGCAGCACTTACTTTTACATATAAGGATGTGCCCTTTTTGCCTAGATCACATGGCCCATTATAAATATACTGCTTCTGTTTGCTCTCATCACTCGCTGGCTAAATATTTATTGCAAATCTACCATTTAAAGCTATATTCATTTTTGCAGCTAAAGCAGATTTTTCTACATTTAATATTATTACATAACTGCTCCATTTAGTAGTGAGGTCCTTTGATCCACAAATAGGGCATGTGTCCCCACCAGAAATTATAAAACCACACTTTTTGCATGCCTTTTCCTCAGCCATACATTACGCCTTTTTATCTTGTTTATACTTTTTTTCCGGACTTTGCTTGGTCCAACCTTCCTTTCCCAATCCTTCTGGTTTCATCGTTAATGCTATTTTTGAGTCCTTTATAGAATTTTTCATACTTACAGTAGAAATTTTTGCATATACAATATCATTCTTTTTGAGTACTTTATCTTTCGTTTTTGACATAAACGTTTGGCTTTTTTTATCATAATAAAGGAAATCATTTGCAATTTGTGATACATGCACAAGGCCTTCTAACGGACCTATGCTAACAAAAATTCCAAATTCGATAAATTCTTTTATTTCTCCGCCTACAATTTCATCTATTTTTGGCAAAAATGTTAGTACATCGAATTCTGCATCGTGGTGCGTATTTGGATCTCCTGGATAAATTATTCCATCACTCATATTTCTTACATTAAAAACGGTTAGTATTATTCCCATGTCTTTATCTATCATGCCTTCATACTTTTTTTGTAAGGCTTCTTCAGCAGCAAGCAAAACATCCTTTCCAAATGCTTCTGGAGAAAGTGCAAAGGTATCTTTTACAGAATATAATTTATACATCCATACACCTTTATATAAAAAAACCTTTTCTTGAAAGTCTAACTGCCTTTATACCTTTTTTTCTTAAAGATTTAATAAGTTTTGTATCATTTGTGACCACAACGTCACCTTTTTTTGCTTTATCTATAAAATAATTATCTGCATATTTGTATTTATCATGATTAAGGAATTGATAATTTGGTCTCATTCTAATAGTTGCAAGTAAATATCTTGCTGCCTTGCCTGTCTTTCCTGTGTTATTACTTAAGGCTTCCAATTCTCTTATTACACAACTAGGAATTGTAGGTAATATACCATACTGCTTATAAACTTGAATTATGCAATCAATTTTATTTGACTCTCCAAACAATAAAGAACTGCTATCAATAAATATATTCATTTGCTCGCCTCACAGAGCATCCATTACAAACATATAAGACTTATTAGCATAAGATGCTTTGCATGTTTAATTGATATAAAGCTTATACCAATGCAATTGATAATTACTAGTGCAAAATATAATAGTTTTTCGAAGCGGCAATCTTTGCTTAAAGAATGAAGGATGCATTTGTGCAAATTTAGATTTAAACATAAAAGTTACTGCTTCTAATCATATTAACACCTACTCATTTATGGCTTGAAGGGTTTTGGAAAACAAATAAAGCATTAAAAGCATACAGCAAATTATGTATCACAAAGATACAAGATCTTATAAAACCGCGCTTTTTATTGAATTTATTCCTTATCAAAATCCAATCTATTAAAGCTGCATACTTATTACATACTTATTATTATAAATTCAAATAGAAAACGAGTGACAGGCGAAATTCATACCTATTGCAAACAGCCACTTACGTCGTTGTTGCTTTTTCAAGCTCTTTTTTTAAGACTTCTGCTAAAACAATAGCATTATTATGTTCAACATCTTTTGAAGAATATAATAATGTAATAGTATCATTGCCTTTTATTCTTAAAATAAACTTTTCCAATGCACCGTTATTTTCAGTTTCAAGCTCTTCTATGTACCTTTTTCTAAACTCTTCCCACTTTGAAGGATCATGCCCAAACCACTTTCTAAGCTCATTGCTGGGCGCTACATCTTTTGCCCAGTAATCAACTTTCTGTGAACTTCTTCTGACGCCTCTTGGCCACAATCTATCTACTAATATTCTAATACCGTCTGTAACCTCTATAGTATCGTATATTCTCTTAATCTTTATCATTACCTCACAATAGGAAAGAATTTTAAAATTTATAAGCTTTTGCTTTAATTTATTTTGCCCAATAAATCCTTAAAAGTATTAAACTGTGAATTATAAAAATCTATGATGTGAATGCTTTACCATACTTGTAAAATTCAAAACATCAATAAACGTACTAAGTATCTATGCTATGCAATAGAAAAACAATTAGGTTTACATAGGAAGGGAACAGGCTAAAAAAGAACAGGCAGGAATTGACAGGATAAGAGAAAAATATAAATCAAAGTAAGTGGGAAAAGAAACTGACCCTTGATGCAAGCAGGTTGTAGAAGGATTTTATTTCAAATTCAAAACAGTGTTCGGAAATATCTTTTCTTAAAGAAAAAGGGTAATGTTGAAAAGATGGTTGTTATGAAGGCAAATATTCTGTGCATTCCTAACCATGAGAAGGAATTGATTGAATAAGATCGGCAAGAGACCCATGATCCTATTTTAGACAAAAGTATCAGACCATACTTTGATGCAATATATTATTTTGCTAAGATTCCATATAACCAAAAATTTGAAATTTGTTAACCCTGTTTAACGCTAATACTATATTGCAACAAATTTTCCGTAATATATTTATTTTTTTTTGTATAAAATATAACAGCGGTGAGCTATTGCCTTCAAACTATATTCTTATACCTAGGCATAAAATTCTTTCGGAAGAAGAAGCAAAAGAGGTTTCTAAAAAATTCAATATTGAAATTTCAAAATTTCCAAAAATCTTTGAAAATGACGTGCAAGCTAAGAAATTAGGTGCAAAACCCGGCCAGTTAATAGAAATATCTAGGAAAGACGGAGACGTCTCTTACATATACTATAGGTATGTAGTAAGTTAAAGCCTTAATATGCACTTTTTGTGATATAATGAAAGAGATTGACCACACAATCTTAGAATCCTTTTTATCTTCTGTATCACCAGTGCAGCAACAGATTGATAGTTATAATAGATTTATTCATTTGGGTCTACAAAATATTATAAAAAATCAAGGAGAAGTCCAACCTAACATTGCAAATTTTGCGATACGCTTAGATAGCATACGTTTGGAATTTCCAAAAATAATAGAAGCAGATGGATCGATGAGAAATATTTTACCGCATGAAGCAATCATGCGGAATCTTACATATGCCGCTCCAATGTTTCTTACTTATACTCCTATAATAAGTGATATTGCAAAAGAAATAAGTACTAGCGAGGTATATATAGGCGATTTGCCAGTCATGGTAAAAAGTGATTTATGTTATACAAAATCGCTTTCTGAAGAGCAACTTATAAGTTCTGGCGAGGATCCTGCAGACCCTGGCGGTTATTTTATAATTAAAGGCACAGAAAGAGTTCTTATAGGCATAGAAGACTTGGCAACAAACAAGATGATATGTACCAAGGAAGGCTCTAATACAATTTGCAAAATGTTTTCTACAGCTCAATTAGGTTTTAGAGGCAAGTGCAGCATTACTCGGGATAATTACGGCATATACACTATAATGTTTCCAACATTATCAAAAGGTATAGACCTTATATTGGTGTTAAAGGCATTAGGTCTTTCTGAAGAAGAAATAATAAACCAAGTGGATGAAGAAGAAGTCAAAAATGATTTGCGCCTTAGTATAGATGAAAGTGTCGCAAAAGGTATGACCACAGCCGAAGCATTAGACGAACTTGGAAAAACAATCTCACCTAATCAAGCTAAGATCTATCAATCTAGAAGGGTAGATGTATCTTTCGATTCTTATTTGCTTCCACATATAGGTGTTGCAAAAGAAGTTAGAAAAAGTAAAGCAAAGCTTCTTGTAGCAATGGCTGAACGTGCTTCACTTGTAGCATATGGTAAGGTCAAGCAAAGTGACAGAGATAGCTATGCAAACAAGAGGGTGCGCCTTGCAGGAGATTTGCTAGAAATATTATTTAGTAATGCATTTAACGCATTTGTGAAAGATATACGTTATCATATAGAAAAGACAACTGCCCGGGGTAAGAAAATTAGCGTAAGAGCAAACATAAATCCAGAAAGCCTTACAGAAAAGCTTCTTTATGCTATGGGCACAGGCACATGGCCAAGTGGCCAAACAGGGGTATCTCAAGTTTTGAGGCGAGAAAGCATGTTTTATACTTTATCAAATCTTCGCACAGTTAAATCTCCTATAGCAAAGAAGAGAACTAATCTAAAAGCAAGAGAAGTACATGGTTCTCATATAGGCAAAATTTGCCCATCTGAAAGTCCTGAAGGTATTGAAGTAGGCTTAACAAAATATCTTGCACTAATGGCAAAAATAACTGTAGGGGCAGATGAAGCAACGCTTTCTAAGAAAATAAATGAAATTTCAAGTAAGTATGCTGTAGAATGATGATTTTATGGGTTTAATAGAAGAGAATAAAGAATTAGCTTCAGAATTGCCTGAGAAATCAACAGGCAAAAAGAAAGTTGTTTGCAAAGTTTATTTAAATGGAAAATATTTAGGAAAGGTAAGCGATGGCGAAGCTTATGCAAATGAAATAAGGCAAAATAGGAGGCAAGGTTTACTGTCAGGAGAAATAAATGTCGTTTACAAGCATTCTACAAAAGAGGTAGATATATTTTCAGATAGAGGGAGGGTTAGAAAACCATATATAATAGTAGAAAACGGCAAAAGTAAATTTACTGAAGATATAAAAACGAAACTTGCAAACAAGGAAATAGATTTCAATTACTTAATAAGAAGAGGAATAATAGAATACCTCGATGCAGATGAAGAAGAGAATGCTCTTGTAGCATTAAGCCCTGAAGATATAACGAATGAAACAACCCACCTTGAGATTGATCCTGCTTCGAATCTAAGCCTAATAATAAATGCAAGCGTTTTTCCAGAATACAATTCAATAGGGAAACATTCGCTTGTATCAAATTTCATAAAGCAAAGTCAAGGACTTTATGCGCTAAATTTCAAAAACAGATATGACGCTCGTGCATTTCTTCTTTATTACCCACAAATGCCTATAGTAAATAGTATTACATACCGTAAGCTCAATATGTATAAACATGCATCAGGTCAGAATTTTGTAGTAGCACTGCAAACTTATTATGGCTACAATATGTCTGATGCAGTAGTGCTTAACAAAGCAGCGATAGATAGAGGATTAGGCAGAAGCGTATTTTATAGATCGTATGGAGACGAAGAAAGGAAATATCCTGGGGGCCAAAAAGATCATTTCAGAATTCCTCCGCCAACGGCAGAAGGCTATCGAGGTGAACAGCCGTATAGTAAGCTTGGCGAGGATGGTATAGTAGAGCCAGAGACAGAACTTAGCGAGGGCGAAGTTGTAATTGGCAAGGTCTCTCCACCCCGTTTTCTTGAAGAGCAGACTGCATTTGGTGTTGCAGAAGAAAAAGTCCGTGATAATTCAGTATCTCTCAGAGCAGGGGAAGACGGCATTGTAGACAGCGTAATGATAAGCGAAACTACAAGTGCTACAAGGCTTATAAAAGTGCGCCTCCGCAGTTGCCTAAAGCCCGAAAATGGTGATAAGTTTGGCAGCAGATCAGCCCAAAAAGGCGTTGTTGGCCTTATAGTCAATCAGGCAGACATGCCTTTTACAAGTTCAGGCATAGTGCCAGATTTGCTGCTTAATCCTCACAGCCTTCCTGGAAGGATGACTGTTGGACATATGCTAGAAATGCTCGTAGGTAAGACAGGAAGCATAGAAGGAAAGTATTTTGATGGAACTCCTTTTTCCACAAAAGGACAGGAATTGATAGATTATTGTAAAGCAGTGCTTGAAAAAAATGGTTTTGATGGCTTTGGTGATGAATGGTTGTATGACGGAAGGACAGGCAAGAAATTTAATGCACAAATATTTACTGGAGTAGTATATTACAACAGATTAATGCAAATGGTGAATTGGAAAATACAGGTTAGAGGCAGAGGGCCTGTGCAGATACTTACTCACCAGCCTACCGAAGGAAAGCCTAGAAAAGGTGGCTTAAAATTTGGTGAAATGGAAAGAGACGCCTTAATAGGGCATGGCGCCAGCTTACTTGTAAAGGATAGAATGCTTGAGCAAAGCGATAAAACGACAGTATGGATTTGCAATGATTGCGGAGACATAGGATATTTTGATTATATTAAGAATATACCTATATGCCAGACCTGTGGATCAAATTCTCTGAGGCCGGTTGAGATAAGCTATGCATTTAAGGTACTGCTTGATGAAATAAAAGCAATGCATATGCTTCCACGCATACAGTTTAAGAAGTAGTGGTTATTATGCAAGCAGAGATTATTGATAGTATAAAATTTACTGCTATATCTCCGGAAATGATAAAGAAAATGAGTGTAGTAAAGATAATAGTGCCAGACACATGTAATGATGAAGGTTATCCTATAGAAGGTGGTCTTTTAGACCAAAGGCTTGGAGTCATTGATCCAGGATTAAGATGCAAAACATGCGGAGGAAATATAAAGACATGTTCAGGTCATTTTGGCCATATTGAACTTGTGAGACCAGTAATACATCCAGAATTTGCAAAATATATATATTTACTATTAAATGCAACTTGTGAAGAATGTGGCAGGGTGCTTTTATCTGACAAAGAGATAGAAGAAATGAATATAGCTGAAGTAAGTAAAGAACATGGCCTTGGCCGCCTTAAAAGACTTAGGGATGTGCAAAAATGCCCACATTGCTCTGCAATTCAGCACAAAGTTAAGTTTGAAAGGCCAACAACCTTTTACACGAGCGATGGCAACAGGCTGCGCCCTGACGAAATTAGAGATAGGCTAAGCAAAATAACAAATAAAGATCTCGCACTCTTTGGCATAGATGGCAACGTAACTAGACCGGAATGGTTTATTATAAAGAATCTTCTTGTGCCTCCTGTTAATATTCGCCCTTCTATAACTCTGGAATCAGGAGAGAGGAGTGAAGACGATTTAACGCACAAGCTTTTAGATATACTGCGGGCAAACCAGAAGCTTGAGCAAGATATTGATTCTGGCGCGCCTCAGGTAATGATTGATGATTTATGGGAGCTTCTCCAATATAATGTGACAACGTATTTTAACAATGAAACGCCAGGCGTGCCTGTTTCTAGGCACAGAAGTACAAAGCCTTTAAAAACGCTTGCTCAAAGACTAAAAGGCAAGGAAGGTATATTGCGTTACAATCTCAATGGAAAAAGGGTAAATTTTTCAGCGAGGACTGTAATATCTCCTGACAACAACATTGGCTTAAACGAGCTTGGAGTGCCAATGAAGATTGCTGAAAACTTGACAGTGCCAATATATGTTACAAAGTGGAATATAGAAGAAGCAAAAAAATATCTTGAGAGAGATTCATATCCAATGGTGGTGAACTTTATATCCAAAGACGGCGTAAGGCGCAGAATTACTACTGCAAACAAAAATGAATTATTGCAGAGTTTGCAGCCAGGAGTAATACTTGAGCGGCAGCTTATTGATCATGACATCCTTTTATTCAATAGGCAACCAACGTTGCACAGAATTTCAATAATGGCGCATTATGTAAGAATACTGCCTGGGCGTACATTTAGGATTTTCAATTCAACTACAAAGCCATACAATGCAGATTTTGATGGAGATGAAATGAATGTGCACGCTCCTCAGAGCCTTGAGGCGCTTGCCGAAGCCCGCTATCTAATGGATGTAAAAGATTGTATACTTTCTCCAAGAGACGGATTACCTATAATACATGCCGAAGAAGATTTGATAACTGGAGTATATATGCTTACAAAAGACGACTCATATTTTTCAAAAGAAGAAGCTTCGAGAATGCTAGCTAGCATAGGCATATACGATTTGCCAAAGCCTTCAAAAGAAGGATATAGCGGCAAGTCCATATTTTCAATGATACTTCCGCCAGGCATAAACCTTGAATCTAAAGGCATAAGCAAAGCAGTAATAAAAAACAGCAAGCTTATAAGCGGATATATTGGTGGGGACTTAATCGGTGAATCCGGCAAGCTTATAATTGAGATTTTTGCAAAATACGGCTCATCTGCAGCACAAGAATTTATTGAAAAAATGGTTAAGCTATCAATGCGGGCTATATATATTCAAGGTGTCACAATAAGCATAAAAGACTATTATATGACAGACAAGGTTAAAGAAGAAAAGGAAAAGCTCGTAAATGATTTATTAGCAAAAGTGCATAATTTATACGTAAGCTACAAGAACAAAACGCTCGAACCTCTGCCAGGAAATACAAGAAAGCAAACTTATGAAACAGAGGTATTTACCACGCTTGACCTCGCAAGAGACCTCGTTGCCGAAATACTTAACAGAAACATAAGTATAAGTAACAATGCAATGCTAATGAGCGTAATAAAAGCAAGAGGCAATATACTATCATTCCTTCAAACATGCATGTTAATTGGCCAGCAAGCTGTAAGCGGCGGAAGGCCAACACGTGGCTATGAAGGGCGTGTACTTCCATACTTTAAGAAAAACGATGAAAATCCAAAAAGCAGGGGCTTTGTAACCTCTAATTATTTTGAAGGCATGGAATTCATTGATTACTACATGCATGCTATGGGTGCTCGTTCATCTGCGTTGGGCAAGCCATTAGTTACAGCAATAAGTGGATACTTAATGAGAAGGCTTGTGCATGCAATGCAGGACTTCTATGTGGACAAAATCGGAGCTGTTAAAGATGCTGACGGAGTAATTGTAGAGCCAATATATGGCGGGGATAAAATTGATCCTACAAAGGTAGTTATAGCAAAGATGCAGGATTGATATTATGGAGAAAAATAAATCTGCTTCCTTTGAGGTTGCCTATGGTGAGCCGGTAGGAACTGTTGCAGCGCAGTCAATAGGAGAACCACAAACTCAAACGGTATTGAAAACTTTCCACACTGCTGGCGTTTTTTCTGGCTTGCTTGTAAGAGGCTTGCCAAGGCTTATAGAGCTTGTGGATGCTAGAAAAACTCCAAAAATACCTTTCATGGAAATAGGTCTGGACGATGAAACATCCAAGGCTTTTGAAAAGGCAATGAAGGTTAAAAAAGCAATAGAAGAAGTAAAGGTGCGAGACCTCATAAGCAATTTCAAGGAAGATTTTTTAAAAAGAAAGTTGCTTCTTAAGATAAGCCAGAATAAGCTACAGCAGCATTATATAACAGAAACCGAATTCATGAACAAACTTGAAAAAATAGAAGGAATTAATGTAAGACAAAACGGAAGCATAGTAGTGATAAGTCTTACAGGCAAAGCCGCAACATTGACAGACATAAAGAAGCTTAAGATGAAATTCCTTCATATACGCGAATATACTATAGCAGGAGTTAAAGGTATAAGCAGCGCAAGCATACACGAAGAGGAAAAAGGCGTGTATAATATAATTGCAATGGGTAACAATATAGAAGGCGTATTAGAAGTAAAAGGTGTAGATAAAGATAGGATTTACTGCAACGATCCTTTTGAAGTTGCAAAGAATTTTGGGATCGAAGCAGCCCGTTATCTAATTTTTAAGGAGCTGTTAGAAACTATGAAGTCAAACGGCATTTCTATAGATCAAAGGCATCTTATGCTTCTTTCTGATGCAATGACATATACCGGAAAAATAAAAAGTGTTGGTAGACATGGTATTGCAGGTACAAAAAATTCTGTTCTTGCAAAGGCAGCATATGAAGAAACAGTAAAGCATTTTGTCGATGCAGCAATGTTTGCAGAAGTGGACCCGCTAAACGGCGTAAGCGAGAATATATTAATAGGGAAGCAAATAAAGATAGGCACAGGCAGAGTCAATTTGATGATAAAGAAAGAAGCATTGGATAAAATAAAGGCAAAAGATTAAATAGAATTAAAAAACTATATTATAAAAATAATCAAGGTGTTAATGTATGCAACAAGAAAGGCCGTTCGATTTGCTAAACAAGGTAATAGGCCAAAAGGTTTTTGTAAAACTAAAAGGCAGCATGGATATCCGTGGGCGCATGGTTTCTTTTGATGCTCATATGAATATAGTGCTTGAAGAGGCAGAAGAGCTCAATGGCGATGAACTAAAAACAAAGCTTGGCACAATCTTGCTTAGGGGAGGAAATATAATATTCGTGTCTCCTGTGTAATGCTAAGGTATGGGCTTCTGGCGCAACGGTAGCGCGCCTGCATGGCATGCAGGAGGTTGCGGGTTCAAATTAAGCTTAGCCTTATGAAAATCCCGCGAAGTCCATTACCGTTATTGTACATATTGCAGCTTTTTAATACTACTTCGTAAGCACGGTGCAGCCATCTTTTTCTACCATTACACTGGCTTCAAACTGTGCAACCAATCCTTTGCTTACTTCCACCAACACAGGATACCTTTCGATTGCTCCAGCTACATATAGCTCCTGCAACGATACTTGTATATCAAACTTGCCTGCCATGTCTTCTAGCCATCGTGCCGCGAAAGGATTGCTTGGATAATTCTCTTTTATTTTTTTCATTACAGCCCTTCCTGTTGCGCTTCTTACTTTTCGCTCATTCAAAAACGAGTATATTTGGCAATAATCCCCTTCTGTAATCCTGCCTTTTCCATTTGTTGCAAAAGGCTCTATTGCAATCACCATGCCTTCTTCAAGCACCGTTTCGTCACCATTGTCATAGTTTGGCAAAAACAATCCTGCATGAAGTTCATTTTTTTTAATCTGATGCCCGCCAAGATTGTAAATCGGCGAGAAGCCGGCCTTTTTTATTGTTTCTTCTATAACTTTTCCAACCTCTCTTGCCTTCACCCCCGCCTTTATAGAAGCAATTGCATTTTTTAGCGCGTCCTGCGAAGCATCTAGCAAATTTCCATTTGATCCAGATAAATCAATTGTTAATGCACAATCTCCCAGCATTCCTTCTTTTTCAGCTCCGAGGTCAATTTTAACTATATTGCCATTAAATATTCTTGCATCATCAATTTCAGGCGTGTCATGAGCAGCTTCTGTATCAAGCGAGATATTCACAGGAAAAGCAAATCCGTATCCCTTTTCCTTTATGAACTCTTCTATGCTCTTAGCAACATCCATGATCCTTGCGCCATTCTTTACAAGCTCTTTCGCATGCATCAATGCAGCATATGATACACTATTTACTTCTTTTATTAACTCTTTGTTTGTTTCATTTTCCATAAGAACCACTAATCATGAAAGCTTTGCCTGTTTGCCACTATCCTTGAGGCTATCAATGTTAAATCCAAGCTCCCCAAGGATGCGCATTACCGCAGGTATAACCTGCTTTTCTATATAATAATCAGGATCATAATCTTTTGCGAATTCTTCAAGTACTGCCTTGCTTGATATGCTATTGCCTTCCTTTGTTATGACATAGCTTATTACAGATTGCTCAACTTCTTCTTTAGATTTTAGTCCTGCCTCTACAGCCTTTTTAGCCGCAGCGAGTTCAGGTGATTTTGCATCATAGCTGTCAATGCCTTTTCGCAATCTTGTATTTATGGCAAGATCACTTATTTGAATGTCGCCACTTCTAATCCTATTTATTACCTCCTTTACAATTTCCGCAGCTTTTTCAATACTGCCTTCTTTTAGAATAGCATTCAATACATTTTCCTGCGTCTCCCTGGCTATTTTTGACCAGTCCCTCCTGACAAGCTCAAATCCTCTTATTTTCATTTTTCCAGATTGTGAAAGAAATGCATATTTCTTCTTCGCCCCGCCTTCTGAACCTTTTTTTCCAACAAATACTCCTCTTACATATATGTCTTCAAGCTCTAGCTCCATACCTTTTGGCAGCTTTGCATTGATGCCAGCAAGCACTTTCAACACTTCCTCTTTGCTTTTGTTTCCTATTATAAAAAATATGCTGTCTGTATTATGCACAAGTATATTGTTTGCGAAAAATGCGTGTTTGCCTTTTACTTCAAAATCATATACCTTGCCTTTATATTCTATTTCTTTTACCTTTGCTTTGCCAAGAAAAACCCTATTTTTGCTTATAGCTATAAGCATATCTTTTTTATCAAGTTCCAAAATTCTTTTTGCTCGCAAAGCTCTTAAACTGCCTTTGCATGTAATTAAAGAATGATCTTCTGTAACATCGACATATGCATTCTTTAATTTAACTCTATATACTTTTTTGTGTGCATTATGCCTCATTATATATTCAACGCGCCTATAAACCAATTTTCCTGCATTGCTAATTGTTTGTATATATAAATTTCTCGGATAAAAATATTCTTTGCTTCCTATTGATTCAGAAACCTTTTCAAAAGCCTTACTTGCATATACTGTAAATTTCTTCCCGTTCTTTTTAAGTATAACCTTCGATTTCCCACTTATACTATCGCCATATAGAACTTTGAATCCTGCCTCTTCTGCATTTTCTATCGCTTCTTTTATATACTGCCTTCCCCATGCCGTAACGCTTGCCGCGCAATCCCTAGAGTACCATCTAGATCTTGCATAGCCAAGATATCCATAGAAAGAATTTGCAACTATTTTTAATGCTTGTGATCTTGCCCCAAGAAATATGTTGCCTGGATCATTTTTATACTTCCTTTTCACTTCCTTCCTTTCTTCAATAAGTATAGAAAGTATGAATGGCATAATGCTTTTCCTGCTCTTGCTGAATTTGATGCCAAGTGGAGAAACATATGCGTCTTCACACTCTTTGCATATTGATGAAGGGTCTATATTATGCGATATTATTATGGAAGGGTATAAGCTCCTGAAATCAAATACCCCTATGTTGCTATAAAGCCCAGGATCTGGCATCTTCACATACGCCCCTTCAATAGGGTTTGCTAACCTCCTTCTTATTTCAGCATCCGTTGGCTTGTTTGGAATTATTTCATTAAAAGAATATGCATATCTCATAAGTAAATATTCCACAAGTTGCCCTGTTGTAGAAACCGCCACATCTCCAATAACATTTCCTGTTATTTTTGAAAGCTCGATCATTATTGGTATAAATGTTTCATATACTTTGCGCAATGCATGTGAGTCATTTAAATTATATATGGCAAGCTCTTTTCTATCGTCGTCGTTCCCATCCCACATTTGGAATATGTTCTTTTTTTCAATTCTTACCTTTTTGCTATCTGATATGGCTTCATATACATTTGTAAGCGTGTAGTTATTGAGCTTAAGAAGATGTTCTGCAGCGCCAACAACAGCAATAAACTTTATGATAAGATATGTATCGAGGTGTACCCTTCCTCCTATCTTTACCTTATCTACTAAACCGTGCCTTTCTATTTTTGTCTCTCCTTCGTTTCTGCTGAGATTAAACTCCATCTTCAGCGCCTTCGCCCTCTCAAGAAGGTACTTGATATCAAAATTTGCAGAATTATACCCCGATATTATGTCTATGCCTTTTTCATTTATAATTCTTATGAACTCCCTTAGCATGGCGCGTTCATCTTCAACTTTTTTTATGAATGGCAGATCTATATCTTTAAATGTTATAACGCCTTCTCCTTCACTGCCGTTTGATCTGTAAATATAGCTTATCATTATCACAGGATCGACGGAAGGTCGCGGTTCTTTCAATGGGTTGTACGTCTCAATATCAAACCATAGCGTATTAAGTTCTGGTATTTCTTTATTGCTTGTTTTTTCCATTTCCAATAGCCTAAGCTCTTCCGCTTTTTCTACTTTAATGGAATATACGGTAAATTGCTCTATTTTTTTATCTATAGCATATCTCCTTGCAAATGGTATATCATACTCATAGCATGTGCCATAATTCGAAAGATAGCTACTCATTTTTGGTACTTCTTGCGGATTATGCATATAAATTTTTATGAAGTTTGTTTTAGTCCCAAAAAGTTCCTTCTGTACTAATTCTACGTTTTCAGGCGTTATCGTTTTTGCTCCATCAAAAAACGATATTTCTCGCGCATTAAACTTTTCAACTCCTATATTTGGAACAAAGTAAAAATAAGGCTTAAAATTGTAATCAAACACGTCATAATACTTTTCATCTATTCCTTTGACATAAAGCCTTATCGCAGTGTAGCTATCATGCAATCTGTAATCTATATCAAGTATAATGCCTTCTATAACCTCGTAATAATTTGCACTTTCTTCCTGCATGCTTGCTACCGCAATTTCTGCATTCATACTTTCACTATTTTATTTTTGTATAAATAACTATATCCTTTTCGTGCGTTTTATTCAAAATATTGCAAACCTATTAAAGTGCAATAAAAACTTTAAATTTTTATAAATGATTAGTAAAATGTTTATATTGGTTATTGCAAAATATAATGATTTGCATGATACCAAACATTGATCCAAGAGCTCTAAAAGGCTTGATGGCAAAGATGGGAATGAAATCTACAGATATTGATGCAGAACGTGTTATAATAGACTGCAAAGATAAGAAAATAATAATAGAAAATCCGCTTGTTACTAAGATAGAAGTGCAAGGCACTGAAAGTTTTCAGGTTTCCGGAACTATTTCTGAAGAAGAGAAAAACATTGATGTAAAAATATCCAAAGAAGATTTGCAAATAGTAATGGAAAAATCTGGCATATCAGACAAAGATTTAGCTGAGAAGGTACTTAGCGAGATGCACGGAGATATTGCTGCAGCAATAATAAAATTGAAGGAAGAAAGCAAAAAAAACTTATAGCCTTTTTCTAATCCAAAAAAGCTTGTGCTATATTCTTGTAAGTCATATTATAGATCAATGCTTTGCCCTCTCCTCTGCTTTCAAGGTATCAAGCTTTTTTGTAAAGGTTAAGGCCGTTGATATCAGAAAGGCACGACTAATGTTTTTTAAAAGGCGCCGTGTGGTACATTATCTGCTTCTATCACTATTTGACCCTGCGAACGTAAGCCCCGTCCGCAAGGGAGGGATAGCTCACTAACATATGCAATTGATGCTAACTTATAAATATATACATTGCAATAGAACATAGGTGTAAATATGGATGAAGTATATCTTTTTGAAGAAGCAGCCGAAAAGAAACTAGGTAAAGAAGAGCTCGGCGGCAAAGGCTATGGGCTTGTAGAAATGACCCGTTTAGGTTTACCTGTTCCTCCAGGAATAATAATAACCACAAAAATGTGCAACGAATTTTTCAAAAATAACAAGAAGATATGGTCTTCTCTTGAAACTGCAATATTAAATAAAGTGGCTGAACTAGAGAAGAAAACAGGGAAGCAGTTTAACAACCCTAAGAATCCATTGCTTGTATCTGTCAGATCAGGTGCACCTATGTCAATGCCAGGTATGCTTGATACAGTACTCAACCTTGGCATAAATGATAATATTGTAAAAGCACTTGCAGAAAATATTGGAGACGAACGCTTTGCATACGATACATACAGAAGATTTATACAGCTTTTTGGTAAAATAGTCCTCGGTGTGCCAGATGAAGCTTTTTCTTCGATTCTTGAAGAATACAAAAAAAGCAAAAACGCAAAAAATGATTTAGAAATAAATGCAGAGGGATGGAAAGAAATTGTGAAGGAATACAAAAATGCAATAAAGAAGCATACAGGTAAGGATTTGCCACAGGACCCAAAAGAGCAGCTGCTCCTTTCAGTTGCTGCAGTTTTTAATTCTTGGTGGAACCAACGTGCCAGTGAATATAGGAAAATATATGGAATTCCTGATACCTTAGGCACAGCAGTAAATATAGTAATGATGGTTTATGGAAATCTTGATGATAAATCTGCCACGGGCGTGGCATTTACAAGAAATCCTTCAACAGGCGAAAAAGGTATATTTGGCGAGATACTAATAAAAGCGCAAGGAGAGGATGTCGTTTCAGGAGTTAGGACGCCGTTGCCTGTTGAAAGATTGAAAGAACTGCTTCCTGAAGCATATGACTCACTTATCAACATATCCAACAAATTAGAAAATTATTTCAAGGATATGCAAGATATAGAATTTACAATAGAAAAAGGCAAACTGTATATGCTTCAAACAAGAACAGGGAAAAGAAATGCCCAGGCAGCTTTAAAGGTTGCGCTTGACATGGCCGATGAAGGAATAATAACAAAAGGCGAAGCCGTTCTTAGGATAGAGCCGCATCAGCTTGAGCAACTTTTATACAAACAAATAGATCCAAACGTTAAGGCAGCACCATTTGTGAAAGGCCTCGCAGCATCCCCCGGCGCAGCAATAGGCAAGCTCGCCTTTACTGTTGAAGAGGCAAAAGAAGCTAAGCAGAAAGGCATGCCTGTAATACTTGTTCGACCTGAAACTACTCCGGAGGATATAGCTGGAATTGCAGCTTCAGACGGTGTGCTTACTGCACGAGGGGGCATGACAAGTCATGCTGCTGTTGTAACAAGAGGCATGGGCAAGCCTTGCATTGTAGGTGCAGAAGATCTTGTAATCAATGCAAAAGAGCATAGTATATACGCAAAAGGCAAGAGGCTTGCTGATGAATATATAACAATAGATGGTGGCACTGGCACAGTTTATGAAGGCAAAATGCCCCTTGTTGAACCGAAATTGTCAGGAGATCTCGCAAAGCTGCTTTCATGGGCAGATGAATTTAGAAAACTTGGCATACGTGCTAATGCAGATACCCCAGAAATGGCAAGAAAGGCAAGGGAAAACGGTGCAGAAGGCATAGGTCTCGACAGAACAGAAAGAATGTTCAATGCGCCTGAAAGGCTTGCAATTGTGCAGAAAATGATACTTGCAGAAAGTAAAGAAGAGCGCAGCAAATATCTCGAAATGCTTAAGCCAATGCAAAAGAGCGATTTTATAGGCATATTAGAAGCAATGCAAGGTCTGCCTGTTACCATACGTCTTCTAGATTTTCCACTTCATGAATTTCTGCCGAAGCTCGAACAAATACTTCCAGAGGTTGTTGAACAGAGGATCAAAACTTCTGATAAAGCAAAATTAGAAGAAAATGAAAAGATCCTTGCAAGGGTCATGGAACTTAGGGAGCAAAATCCGATGATGGGCCAAAGAGGAGTAAGGCTTTCGCTAGTTTATCCAGAAATATACGAAATGCAGATTGAAGCAATATTCGAGGCGGTTTCGGAGCTCAGCAAAAAAGGCAAAAAACAAGAAGTTGAGATAATGATATCACAAGTAGCAGAAGCAAATGAGGTAAAAAAAGCTCGTGAAATCATAGATGCAAAAGCAAAAGAAGTTATGGATAAGCTTGGAGTCAAATTTGAGTACAAAGTAGGAAGCATGATAGAAACTCCTAGAGCAGCGCTTACTGCTTCAAAGATTGCTGAATATGCAGATTTCTTTTCTTTCGGCACAAACGACTTGACGCAGGCAACATTTGCATTTAGCCGTGATGATGTAGAAGCAAAGTTTATTCCATTCTACATAAACTCTGGTGTGCTTGCAAGCAATCCTTTTGAAACTTTAGATTATGAAGGGGTTGGCAGGCTTATAAAGCTTGCCTCTGAAGAAGGCAAAAGCAAGAATCCTAAACTTAAAGTAGGCGTATGTGGTGAACATGGCGGCGATCCCAAGTCAATAGAGCTATTCAATAGCACCTATGTAGATTATGTAAGCTGTTCACCGTATAGGGTTCCAGTGGCAAGATTAGCAGCGGCTCAGGCAGAATTGCGCAAGTCATTTAAGGCTTCATCCACAGTATAATTGCTGCGATGCCTATGGCGGAAGCAAAAGCAGAAAGCAAAAGCCAGTCAGATAAAGCTTTCAAAGTAGTAAGCTTTTTGCTGCTGATCTTGGCTTTGCTTCTTGCCGCGCTTATGCTTATTCTAGCCGGCAACAAATATTCAACATCAACACCTGTTCAAATAGAAGAAAACATAGTAAGCATAAAGAATCTGACATCAGAATATATAAAGAATTCAAATGCATCTTATACAGCAATAATAAACATGCCTAAAAACGTCTCAATACACTTAAGCACCAATAATGCAAGTCTTGGCACCAAAGTAAATATTACTATATACTATTATGGTACGTTTGGCTTTTTAAAGTATAACAGTAGCGCATATTTAAAAAGCATAGAAAATATATACTATTTTACATTTCATACCCTTGGTGGAGCAACTCTTTTATATGGAATGCAGAACGCTTCAAATTATTTTCAACTTATTAAAAACAAGACAGAAGTTACGAACCCACCAAATATGAACCCGTATGAATATATGCAGGCTGATTTTACTATTGTACCTATGCCTGCAGCATCAAACAAAACATGGTATTTCTGCGGCGGCATCTTTATAACATTTTTAAACGGCACATATGCTGGTAAACTCAACTATTTGGCACATAATAATACGCATGCCTACAATGAAAGTGTTATAAATCTGATATCAAATAACTGCTCTGCACTATTTGTAAGTTGATATCGTAAAACATCTCTTATTGCAAAAGAAATTTGTTTTATGCACAATAGCATTTGGCAAACCCTTATATAAGCATTTACTGATCCTTCTGTTAGAAATCTGTTATGATAATAGATATCGTCAATGCTTTTCCAAGGCAAGTTTTTTGCATGCATTCCTATTTGAATTTACAACAATTATGCAGTTTTGATAAAGCAGATTCTGTTTTGATAAATGTTAAATTCAATAAAAAGTGCAGTTCTATTAAAGATCTTGTATCTTTGTGATATATAATTTGCTGCATGCTTTTAACACTTCATTTGCTTTTCCAAAGCCCTTCAAGCCATAAACAATTTAGGTGTTAAATATAATTAGAAACAGCACAAACCTTTCTGTTTGAATCTATAAATTTTCATAAATTGCATTCTTCGCTCTTAAGTATATTTTATTATAGGTTTTATTCATTGATTTATAAACTTACGAAAGGTATTATATTTTGCGTTAGTAAATCATCAATTGCAGGAATATAATGCTTTCATACTCAAAAAAGCAAAGCAAAGGTTTATGCTTGCAATTCATCCCTGCTTGTAATAGATGTTTTGCTAGGCGAGTAAATGAATAGAAAAATTGCTTTTACGCTTGCAATGCTTGCAATACTCGCTTTTGCAGCCTATTATGCCTTTTCTTGTGCAGAAGGAGTAAGCACATATGGCGACGACCCTAACTATACCTGGTTGGCTTCAGCATTATCAAAAGGTATCTTTAAAATTAATCCCGACTATATATTTACATTGCGACCTATGAGTTTTATCCCTATTGCCATAATCTATTCTATTTTTGGTGCAAATCTTTTGACTTCAACGCTATGGAACATAATATCTTATTTGGGAATAATAATACTTGCATTCATAGCAGGGCGCTTTTTCTATGACGACATTGCAGGATTATTTGCAGCTATTGCTATTGCAATGTTTCCAATGCTTACAAAATTTGCAGTAAACATTGGAGTTGATGTACCTTTAACTTTTGTTGGCTCATTGTCAATAATGTTGTTCTTTTTTGCCACAAAAAACAACAAATGGCATTATTATCTTGCTAGTGGGATACTTCTGGTTGCAACTTTTTTTATAGATTATGAAGGCGGCATAATTGTTGCATTTGTATTCTTATATGCTTTGCTGATGCTTTTTTCAAAGAAATTAAAGATAAATAAAATAACAATACAGTTTGTCTACGGCATAATGCTTGCTTTATTGATCGCTTTTATACTAAGCGATATAAACATAGGTCAACCCTTTATCTTGATAACAGGAAACATCAATTTTTACAGCCATGTCGGTGTAGCCAATTCAACTCTCATTACCATACCAAGCGCAAATACAAACCTATATTTTTATATAAATGAAATGTTTCCTTACCATTTATATAATCTATTTTCTGAAAATGCAAGCTTTTCAAGCAAGCTTCAGCAACTTTATGCAAATTTATTTGGAAGTGTTAACAGCAACGAAGCAGGCATATACTTTTATATTTTAATTCCAGCAATAATTTTTCTTTTGCTGTTCCGAGAAAAGAAAGCATATCTGCCAATATTTTGGTTTGCTTTCTCTTTCTTTGTCTTAGAATTTGGTCCAATGTCTGTGCTTAGCCTTCATCCCTTAGAGTTGCATTACCTGCTTGCGCACCGCCTTATGCGATTTATGATGATCACTTCCATTCCTCTTGGGGTAATACTTGGCATAGCCTTTGCAAAGCTTGTTGAGCGCAAAAGCAAAATTTTTCAAGCTATCGGAATAATATTTGTTACATTGCTAATTGCTATCACATTTTTCAATAGCTTAGTTATAACTTCCTATTGGTACTATTGGATATATTATCCAACAAGCATAATCGGTCAGGCAGGCAGCTACCTTCGCTCACAAAGTTATTCTCAAATCTTTCTAGAAAATGTGCTTAGCGTGAACTACGGAGCAATAATGCTACCAGAATACCTTGGCGATCCTTCAACAAATAAAGTTGATTTCTCAATAACCAATCAGACAAATTGCAATACCTTCACTCCTGGCAGCTATGTCATATGGTCTGGCCCAAAAAAATGTAGCAATTGGATAAACAAGCTAAATATAACAATACCAAGTAGCATTCCCTCTTATATAAAATCAATAGAAACTCCCCTTTTGCCGTATCTTCCAACAAACGTATACTATGTAAAATAATTATCTATGCAATGCTATATAGAGCTACTTCTTGCCAAAAACCAGTACCTTATTAGCTTTATATATCCTATAGCAAGGTAAGCTATAAATTTATTTGCCTAACTAAACATATTAGTTTCAAAAATAGGTGCTTCTATGAAAATAAATGAATTAAAGGCAGGAGCAAGCAATGTAAGTATAAAGGCAAAAATAGTTAAAAAAGAGGATCCAAGAGAAGTTGTAACTAAATACGGAAAGCGTCTTAGCGTTGCAAATATTACTCTTGAAGATGATACCGGTTCTATTCTTATGTCTTTATGGGGAAATGATATAGATAAAGTAAATGTAGGAGACATAGTGGAAGTAACTAACGGATATGTCAACGAGTTTCGTGGAACCCCACAGCTCTCAACAGGAAAATTTGGCAAGATTGAAGTTATAGAAAAAGGAAATGGAGATAATGCAGCTGAAGATACTAGCGATTATGATACAACTGAGACTTTTGATGATTCTGCTGACAATGCAGATGCCGCTTAAAAAGTGAATTTGAAACTTTGCATTTCTTTAAGCTGCCAAAAATTATAAGCAAATTTTCATTTTTGAAAATGCATAAGCTTAGACGTGAAATTGTATCATGAAAGCTTCTGGCAAACTTCTGCTTCATTATTTATCATAACACATATCTTCTTAGTAAATATATTTGCAGCTCCTATAATTTCTTTTGCAACAGTACTATTTGGATTCTGCAATTCTTGTACGATTGTAGTCCAGTTCAAAAACTGTATTACTGAAGGATCTCCTAAAGCTCCAAGCAATATAGAATAATTGCCAAAATCAGTAAAAGGTATGCCTTCTTCAGGGTCATACTTTTTTAGTATGGCAATTTGATTTGCATTTAACTTATCTAATGTGCTATAACTATTTGTAATAGGGTTGGCAACATTGTTTGCCAATTCAAGCCCTGTAAAGTTTATAAATGCACTTTTATAAGATGAATTATAAAAAGTAAAAGTAGGCGTATGCGGCCATACATCTGAAGCACTTGATGTCATGTAATGCAACAAAGTGAAATTACCAAATCTCATGAGCGCTATTATCATAGACCAGCGGGTAATAGCACAATAAGGGCAATAATCTGCACTTATAGTAAGCACTTCTGGCTTTCCTTGCTCTTGTAGGGTTATACCACTTCCATTTAAAAACCCTTGCGGGTTTGCAGTTCCGTTGCCTATTTTTTCCATAAGTGAATAATTTGTCGCTATACTATGAAGTTTTTCAATGAAATTCTGACTTACTCTTACATTATCATAAGCAGTATTGTTTAACATCTTACCCTGCTGTTGTGACGAATAACTGCTCACCACCATATTTGCTATTAAAACTGCTAAAACAACAATCGCAGCAATTGTCAGTGTAATTAAATTCTTTTTCATCATATCTCCTTGCAAGTATACTTATATGTGAAGAGCATAGAATGATTGAATGCTATGCGAAATAATATTAATCTTTAAATTCTTATTTTTAACGGATGAGCATCTAAACGCAAGCAAAGCAGGCTTCATGTAAATTCATGAGTCGCGTTATGCAGCAGTAGATTCAACAACCGCACCTGAAGCAAATGATCATTGCAAAACCACTCCAATTGAAAATCTGGGAATTTACTCTCTTTCTCCAACAAGCTTCTGGGCAATTTTTGCTTGTATTTCTATCTGAAGGTTTATTGTATCTAAAAAGATTATGCAAATTTGTTTTTGTTTATTACAAACAGCTTTCTCCTCCACTTCCGCACGCAAACCAAACCTATTACATGCTTTGCATTCTTTGCATTTATAGCTTTTACTTTATAGCTGCCTTTGGGATTATTTTTCCTACAACTGTGTTTGCAAATCCATTTATCTTGCTTTTATACTTGTTTATTATCCAATAAAGAATTAAGCTAAGAATTACTCCTGCAACAACATCGCTAAGATAATGTACTCCAAGATAAACTCTTCCAAAAAGCACCAACAATACCCATGTTAAATAAAGCCACCTCAAATATTTGTAACCGCTTAAGAAAAATTCAAGGCCCACTACAACTGATGCATGGTTGCTTGGAAATGAAAAAGAATTTTCACAGGATATGCTATTTATCCAGTTAAGGCTTGCTACACTACATGGACGCGGCTCTTTTACAATAAATTTTATTATTTCTGATGCAACATAAAATAGTATTGCAGCAACAACAAAGCTATAAACATTCATATCTTTTTTAATATACATATAAAGTGCAATGGCAGGCAATACAATAAGAAAACTTATTGCAAGATAACTTAGCAAGTAGTTTAGCCAAGGATTAGAAAAATTTGCTATTGCCTTTGCAGCTTCAAATGCATATATGTTTGTTTGATTTACAAACCCTACAAACCATTGATAAAAAAGCATAAATTCACTCTGCAAGCTTTACCGTATCTCCCACTTTTGGGGCATATGCTTCAAAGCCTTCGTTGTTTAATTCTTCTGCAAATTCCATTGTTGGTTTTTCATCACCATGTAAGCATATTACTATATTCGGTGCACTTTCTCTTATATATCTATGCAAATCTGCGTCACCAGCATGCGCCGAGAAATCATAAACGCTTACAGGAGTCGAAATCTTTATCTTCTTTTTATCTTTTATTATATACCCTGTGTCTATTAGTAGCCTTCCGTTTGTATTCTCTATCTGATAGCCAGTTATGAAAATTTTTGACTTGCTGTTAAGGTTCGTTATATATTGCAATACAGGCCCTCCATTTAACATTCCTGCAGTGGTTAACACAATTTTTGATTCATCAAGTAAGCCTTTTCTTTCATTTTGTTTTCCTATTATATTTGTCTTTTCTAATGCATTTTGAAGTAAAGCGCCATTGCTCAGATATTTTGAATTTTTTGCTACAATTCTTGTTGCTTCTTTGCACATTCCATCCATATATGTATATTCTGCAAGTCCATTCTTGTAAAGGATTGATAGAAGCTCTTGGCTTCTGCCTACTGCAAAGGCAGGCAGCAAAGCAATGCCACCATTATCCAGAGTTTCCTTTATCTCTCCTATGAATTTTTTGATCAATTCATCTCGGTCTGGATGTTCTCGTTGTGCATAAGTGCTTTCAGTTATAAGTATATCGCTTTTGACAATTTCTGCGCCATCGTGCAGCACCTGCTTAGAAAGTTTAAAATCCCCAGTATATACTATCCTATTGTAATTGCTTGCTTTTGCTCTTTCTATAAGTGTTATTGCACTCCCACATATATGCCCAGCATCATAAAATTCTATATCATAATTGCCCAGTGCTACTCTTCTGTGGTAATCTAAATATTTATAGCTGCCTTCCATTGCCTCAATGCTTTTTTTGTTAAATTCTTGCTTATTATGCTCTTTTTTTGATATTGAAATAGCATCATTAAGCAGCAGTTTTGACAATTCCATTGTTGGCTTTGTTCCAATAGTAGGAATATTCATGTTCTTATAGTATGCTGGAACGAATCCCGAATGATCTAAATGCGCATGACTTAAAACAATTGCATCTACTTGTGGCATTGCAATGGGGTATTCTGTTTTATGGTCCAATTTTATACCGAAATCAAGCATTATAGATAACTCGTCTTTCATCAATATTGCAGATCTTCCTACCTCTCTCCCTCCTCCTAAAACTCTGAAAATCATATTTTTCACTTAGTGAACTACTGTGCTTGCAAACAAGGCTTCTGCATATGC
>JAVYWU010000004.1:0-24430 GCA_038877355.1 Candidatus Micrarchaeaceae archaeon
TTCTTGAAAAATCAAAGCGTATTACAAAGAAACAGAAAAGATGCTTACAGAATATAGAATAAACATCTTGCCTACACAGATAAAGAAAGAGAAGCCAGAATTGCAGGTATACTCAATAAGGATTCAAAATAGAAAAGAAAAAGACGAAACTCTAAAGGTAGTCAGTTGGGAAGGCAAGCATGTTGAGACTATGCATGCTTCTGCAAGGGCGGCCTCAAAAGCAGCCAGATGGAAGGCATAGCAGCAAATAGCCGTTCTGGAAGCACATGATTTATTCGTAGGAGATGCAATGAAAGCGCGCATAATAGTATATGGATTTGTGCAGGGAGTTGGATACCGGGCTTTTGTAAAAAAGATTGCAGATTCTCTTGGCTTATCTGGCTCTGTAGAAAATCTTGAAGATGGTTCTGTAGAAATTTATATAAACGGAAGTAAAAGTGCAATATCTTTGTTTTTAGATAAAATAAATATAAAATTACCGGCAGGGCCCGATGTTTTCAAAATAGATTGTTACTACGAAGGCGAAGCCGGCTATATACCAAAGGATTTAACTTCGTTTTTTGTTATATTATAATTTTATAATTTTACGCATCTATTAAGCTATATTAGAATAGCAGGTTTGTGCACCTTTGACATATTTATGCAAAAGCTAGGTTCCTGCTTTTATTTGCAGTATTGCTTTATACTCCATAGAGGCATCTAAAAGAAGAGAAATTTCCCGCTCAACTTTGTTAAAATTTAAGTACTACAAGCTTCTCAAAAAATAAATCCAAGCTTTCAACTACCTTCGCATTTAGTTTTAAAATGTCTTTATTATATTCATTCAAAGAGCTTTCAAGCATCAAAACAATGTGCTCCTTTTCGACATGTTTAATATATTCATTGATAAACCTGTTGATAACTTCTCTGCCTTTTATTCCCCCATCTAATGCATAAATTCTTTTTTCTTTTAATTCTTTAATGGGTTTAGAATAAAGATATGGCGGATTAAATATAATTGTATTAAATTTTCCAGAAATATTTGAAAATAAATCACTAACTATAAAAGCTCCTTTTACATTATTAAGTTTTGCATTTTTCTTTGCCTCTTCTATGGCCTTCTTATCAATATCTGCAAAAGTCACTTTGCATCCTCTCTTGGCTGCAGCTATGCCCAATATTCCACTTCCTGTGCCAAGATCTAATGCCTTTCCAAATGCAAATTTTTCTATAGCTTTTTGTAGAAGCTCTGAATCTTCTCGCGGATAGTAAGCAAATTTGCACTTGATCTTTATATCAAGCATTTTTACACGTAAGCAATTTATTTTCAAAATATAAATTTTTCAAAATATATAAATACTCTTTCATTAAAAAGTAATTGGTGTTAAAATTGGATGTGCATAAGCAAGACAAAACAAAACAGGGTCCTTCTAATGCTAAATATAAACGTTTTAACAAATATTTTAACAAATATATTGCAATTGCAATTATAGGAATTATTATTGCTGTTGCTGTGGTTTACTACTTTACATCAAGCAACAATTTGTATTTTGAAATATCTGCAAACATAAAAAACAATTCATTAAATATGCAAGTTTTAGGAAATTTAATAGAGACCAAAATTAAAAATATAAATGAAATTAATGTTACTTACATAGGAAATATTGCTACGTCTTTTAGTGCGCATAATACATCAAGCACAGAAACGAATCAGCATATACTAATAAACTTGCAAAAATATTATACATCTAGTAAAATTACTTTTGCTAATAATTTAAGCCTAGGCACAAGCAATTCAATAATTGTAATGATAAACAATATATCAACAAGCTACGAATGCAGTAAGCTCTATCCACTCACTAATTTTACGTGCGCCCCAGCAGCATATAATGCTTCGTTGCTGCCTTCAATTTTTACATCTATTATTGGAGCTCCATCGTCAAATTCAACTTTAGCTGGTTCACCAAGCCCTATGCTATATATAACAAGCATAAAGCAATCAAGTTATAATTATCTTTCATGTGTAAATATTACAGGTTATATAAAAACCAACCTTTCAATTCAGAATGTTTCTTTTTGCTTGTCAAATGACTACTATATACCTTTGACAGCTAAGGAAAGCATTCATAATTTTGGAATGACAATGAATATGTCAATAAATGAAACAAACTTGTCATTATTAAGCTCTCCTTCTATAAATTCACCTATGATAAAATAGCATAAGCGATAAAAATGTCAGAAACTAAAGAAAAAAACGTGCATAAAAGCATAAAGCCTTATTTGTATCTTATTTTAGCAATTGCTATTGCTGCGACGGCATTGATAATATATGTATTGCTTTATGGCAATATGAGCAATCAAAACCTATATTTGCAACTTTCAAACAACAAATCGGTATCCTTTAATTTTCTTCAGAATTTAATTGCAAGTAAAATAAATTCAAAAAATGAGTTTTCTATTGCATACTCTGGGTATTTTGCTATTCCTTTAAATCAGAGCCAAAGCCAGATGCGCATTACCTCTTTTCCAATGTCTATCCTGTTGCAAAAATATTATAACTCCTCTAGAATAACTTTTAATATTACAAATTTTTTGAATCTTGGCAATGTTTCAATTATTACGATTATTTCTCCAAATGTCAGATATTACTGCGCCAAATATGAAAATGTTCTTGCCAATTATACCTGTGCTGCAAATTTTACTGCAATGAATGTTTCTTCAGTACTGCCTGCAGCTTTTGTTGGCTTAGCTCTTGGCAATTTTAGCACTTTAATGCGTACTCCAAACGGCATAGTGGTAAAGCACCCCATTCTATATGCTCTGCATATTATTAACGTATCAAAACGAGAATACTTTAATACATCCTGCGTATTTATAGAAGGTTATCTTTATAACAATAACAGTTTGAGTTCTACTTGCCTTTCAAGCGATAATTATATTCCTTTGAACTCATCAATATTTGCAGGCAATCAGGCAATCATAAGTTTTTTTGAAACATCAAATCTTCCTTATGCGCCAAAAAACATCTCTGAATTGCCGCCAAATTCTAAAATAATTGGAGGAGGTTGAAAAAATGCAGCCCCAAAAAGCAAATAATACTAAAGACTTTACGCATAAGAAGAATACAAAAAAGCACATTGTAATTATTGGTATGGTAGCTGCAATTTTTGTTGCTTTATCAATAAGCTTATTTATTGTAAATCCTTTTAATCAAAATAAAGAATTTTATACACTATTTGTTCCAAGCAAACCAGTTAATTTTACAGCCTTGAGCAAATTTTTAAATTCTTCTCTAACTTTAAAAAGTTTAAATGTAACATATATTGGAAACATTATATTAAGCAATGGAAAAGTTAAACAAAATTTGCCACTATATATAAACATAGAAGGGCAAGGAACAGCTTCTAGAACAATAATACACTTAAATAATACTCCTTATTTAGGAAACTTAATTTTCTTAGCTATTGAAAACAAATCAAAAGTTAACTTATGTGTTAATTCAAAATATTCTAGTGGATATTCTTGCACAAACATATCAGCAAATGTATCACAGTTGCCAAAAATTAATTTTAATTTGATATCTTTTAGTTTCGGAAATTTGAGTGTTATTTTACCTAGCTATCCTAATGCTCAATCTAACTTACACTTTAAAATTCCAGTAATAGCAAATGTTAGCGAAATTGCAGTGAATAAAGCGCCCTGTTTACTTATACAAGGCTATTCAATCCTAAATTCATCAATATTAAATTTTACAACTTGTATCTCTAGCGATTTTTATTTACCTTTATTTATGAAAATTCGCTTTAAAGGATTAAACTTAATATTAAATCAAACAAACATGTCAAGTAATGTACCTTCAAATTTTACCATGTTACCCAATAATGTTTCTTTTGAATAAAGTATTAAGTGTTTTCTATGGATATAATCGTTGCAATGCCTAATGATTTAGACCTTGCACAAAATTTGGGTATAAAAGGCACCTCAAACGGAATAACTTTTTTTAATCATACAGGAGCTAGCAATATTGTATTCTTAGTTCCTTCTATAATTGAATCATATAATACATTACCCCAAGTTATAATGCTTTCAAATATTGTTGTAATAAATACAAAAAATGTAGATCCCTTATTAGGCGAAATATTAATTGCATGCGAATTAATTAAAAAGCCTATTATATTAACAGATGATACAGATATTAACTATCTTACAGCAGGTTTATCTACTCAAATTTCAATAGTGCCTAAAGATAAATTATTGGAAAAACTTTATGCTTTTGCATCTAATCTAAAAATTTCAAGGGAAGATCCTGAAATTGTTCTTGATCGTTCGTTTAATATAAAAGGAATAGGAGATGTAGTTCTTGGAATAATTAAAAAAGGTTCAGTTAAGACTTATGATAAATTAATACATTCTAGCGGCAAAGAAGTAACTATAAAGCATATTCAATCACACGATATAGATATCAATGAAGCAACGGCAGGCACTAGAGTTGGCCTTGCAATCAAAGGCATTGAAAGTAAAGAAATTGAAAAAGGGGACCTGCTATCTAAAAAAGAGATAAAAAGAGTAAAGTCTGGCGTTATAGAACTTTTAGTTAGTTCAGTTATAAAAGATCAAAAACTTGAAGGAAATTTTTTGGCTGCCGGAGATTTTGTAGCATCTGAGATTTCAATAAAAAATATTGATGGCAAACTGAATTTTAAGCTTGCAAAAGGCCTGCCATTAGAAATAGGCAGCAAACTTTTTATTTTGAGAAAAGAAGCCCCTAAGATATTTGCATTAGGGACTATAATCGATATAGACTGATTTTATTATTTAAGCAAATAAATTTATAGATATCTTAAAATAAAAGTTATTTTTTATGTTATATATATAATTATGCTTTTTTAGGAAACTATAAATATCTTGTAATATATAAATACAATCGGTGAAGAGTAAAGGGGAAAAATATGGAAAAATTATTTCGAATAGTTGGTCGTATTAAGCGTACTGAACAACTACCCGAAAAAATTGGCGACTGTGAAGCTAAGGATAAAGTACTTGAAGTATTAAAACTCGATAATTTCGATGAGATATATAATACATTAAATCTCGATGAAACTGAAGACCTTGATTCTGCCATAAAGATGTTGTTAGCAGAAAAACTAATAGATACAATAAAAGAAACAAAAAAATACGTTAAAAAATCAGGTATAAAAAGAATAGGAGCTACTGAAGTATTGCTTGCAGGTGAAAGGAAAAGATGGTAGCTTCAATTTCATTTATTAAAAAAGCAAGCAAAACATTTAAGCAATAAAATCTAGCCTTTTAGGAAGATTTTATTTGCTTTTTGCCTAATATCAATAAAAAAAACCAGCATCTTTGCTTCCTATACCATAAATACTTTCTAAAGCAATATCTATTTCTTTTTTACTTTTTTTGCCTTTTTCAATTTCTACCATTCTCTTTATCAAAGGCAAAACTTCATTTGCAATTCTTGATGCACTTTCATTTACTTTGTTTTTTAAAAGCAACGCCATATTCTTTCTTGCATCCCTGTAATCCTTAGATTTATTTAATTGATTTATAACATTTGGAAAAGAATATTTTTCGATTTTTGATGGATACGCTGATTTCGATAATGCAACACCTCCAGACATTAAAATATTCATATATCTCCAAAAGCCATAAATCTGTAATTTTGCTGCCCTAGATTCAAAAATTGTGGCTTTTGCTAAATAATCATATGCTTTTGCTAAATCGTTTTTATCTTTATACCTTTTAGGTATATTTTCATCTATCCATTTGATCATTAGATCAGGATCGATATCTACGCTTGTTGCTGCAATGAGTGGCGAAATTAAAGTATTGGAGAAAAATATTTTATCAAGCGTAGAGAAAATATCTGTTTTTCTATCCCTTATCCCTAAATAATACAAAATTTCATCAGATTCAACATTAGCTACTGCTAGCAAATCATTTATCGCACTTCTTGCATCTCCTCTAGATCTATCAACTATTGCTTTTACTACGTCTTTTGATATTACAAATTTATTTGATGCTATTATTTTATATAGCACTTTTTCTATAGTATCCGAATCTAAACTTTTAAATTCGATAGGATTTGTAATATTTCTTAAAAAAACAATCCTCTTGTTCCATCTGTCATTCGCTGTGAAGATTATAGGGCTCTTTGAATTATGTATTAAAGAAGTAATTACGCTGCTCGCCCCATTGTCAAACTTTGCTGCAAGTTCATCAATTTCATCCATAAAAATTAAATTTACCTTTCCAAAAATACTGCGTGAATTAGAAGCAGGTACAAGTTTATTTTTAAGTGTTTCACTATCTCTATAATCGCTTGCATTAAATTCGATTATATTCCAGTCATATTCTTTTGCTAATGCAAGCACTGCTGCCGTTTTTCCTGTGCCTGGAGGCCCAAAAATTAACAAAGGCATTGGCAGTTTTCCTTTTTTTACTTCTCTTGCAAATTCGATTAAAGCATTAATTGCAAGCGAATTGCCTAAAATATCTGCTAGTTCAATATTTATACTATCATTCATATTCAACATTATATAATATTTGCATAGAAAAATTAAAAGACATGCTTGTAAGCATCTTATTTAAATCGCCAGGGTAGGGATTTGAACCCTAAAGCCCTTGCGGACACCGGTTGCCTTGTTGCATCACAAATCAGCTCTTGAATTCTATAAATCTCAAGACCGGCGCGTTACCGGATTCCGCCACCCTGGCATTTATATGGTTTGAATGACATTTGTTTTTATAATTCTTAATTTTTATACATTATTAGAGTTTACTTTTCTTGCTGCTCCTTTCCAAGCCCAAACAATTCATTTGCTAATTTATATCTAGATACTGAATGTATAATTACTTTACCGTTCCCTTCAAATTTTGCAAGAAATATTCCTATGCCCCCAAATAATGCGCTTCTTATGTTGTCTACAAACATAATTTTATATTGTAAGCCGTCTGAAAATCCTGCTATATGCTGTGGATCTACTTCTAATGTGGCGCTTCCATCTAAATTATATTCAACTATATTTCCAACCACATGCAGAAAAACTATTCCTGGTCCTATAAATTTTTGCAGGATAAATCCTGCTCCTCCAAACAAAGCAGCAGAAACATTCAAAGTTTGCACTGTAAACTTGACAGTATCATCTGCAGCAACAAAAGCATAATGCTCTGCAATAAACGATTCATTTTCATTTAATTCAATAGCAAGCATTTTTCCTGGCAAAGTTCCAGTGAGCGTAACCTCTCCAGTATCTTCAGTAGCTTCAAATTCAGTAACAAAAGCGGTAGCTCCGCTTACCTCTCTAGTTATTGCTCCGATAATGCCTCCTCTCATACGCGGAGTCATTGTTATGTTTTCTTTACTCAAAAGTTTTCCAGCATCCGCATATATTTTTTCTCCTTTATTTAATGTAATTTTTACTGCTTGCATATTTTCTCCAAGTATTTCATATTTCATCTAATCATCCTGCAAAAGGTCCTGTGCACAAGCGCAGGACTAATTGTTAGCAAAAACATTGCCTTGAAACACCTTTTAAAATAAGTATTCATATCGATTCTGAATTTGTATACCTTTCTCTGTTCCATTATATTCCCTTTTGCTCTGCGATATATTTTTCTATTGTTTTGTTGGATACATGTTCGTGCGTTGAGACAAAATAGCTTCTTGACCATAATGTTGGCAATCTTGTCCTAAGTTCTTTGAATTCTTTGCGTAGTTGATGTGATGAATATCCTTTTATCTCGCCTATGATTTTATTTGGCGTCAGAATTGGGCTGCCTTCTATAAATAGATGTATGTGGTCTGGCATTACCTCCATTGATATTATTCTGCAATTCATGCATATGCCTTCTGCTTTATCAATTCCCTCAATCTTTTTGCGACTTGACCCTCTAATACCTTTCGCCTATATTTTGCACACCATACAAAATGGTAGCCTATGAAATACACTGAAGTTTCTGATGAGTTGTATCCTCTTGGCATTTTTATCATATATTATATGAACCAATAATTATACAATACTTCCGCACTCGCTTTCATCCCACCCATAAATAGCGTGGGATTTCCCGCTATACATTTTTAAGCCTGCAGTATAAGCAATGTAAATGCTGTTTCGATTATGCTTCGATTATAAATGCAGTTTTGGCTTTGCACACCTTTGATTGCTAAAAATAAGCAAAAGGCATTTTTGAACTTTTGGTATCAAACAACGGTAATAGCTTACTTATATAGGTAAGAATTAGATCTTTCTATTCTGTTTCTATATGTGCATGCATTTTTCCCATTATATAGAAAAATGCAAGCGTGATAATTAGAGATGCTATACCTGCAAGCTTAAAGAAGCCGCCTATTATAGCTGAAACTCCGCCGATATAAAAATAGAGTGAATACTGTGACCATCCTTTTTGTATATTAGCATGAATATTGCTGAGCATTTTAATATATACTTTATGTTTCATATAATCACCTTCACATGCTTCTGCTTTATTTAGGGGCAAATGATCTTGCAATTGCTGAGACTTACATTTGTAGTTTAGAACTTTTCTTCATATGCTTGCGTGGTAGCAATCTGCAAAATGCTTAATGCAATTTTTCTTTATTTTCCATCAAAGGCATTTGAATCAATATTGCTTCGATGTATTATTAGGCCCTATAAACCAGTCGCTCTTGTATAGAATATTTAAGTTATCAAAAATATATAAATATTTTTGCTTACTCTCGTTTTTCATCTATTCTCAAAAATGAAGCCCAAATGCTTTAGCATTGGATTGTCGAACAAGTGAACTACCCTGCCTTGCAAGCAATTAAAAAGCTCATGTCATTCATGGAAGGCAGTTTACGAAGTTAATTTATATTTTTACTTTTAAATTGTAATAGATAGTCCCGTCGTCTAGTGGCCAAGGACGCAGGGCTTTGGACCCTGCTACGCCGGTTCGAATCCGACCGGGACTAAAGTGCGGCATTCCCTATGAATAATTTCGTGGGCTTCCAGAGTGGCTTGGTTAGTTGCCATGAAACCATTCATATAGTTCCTCTTCTTCGGCAGCTTCCTTTGCAGAGGCATGCATAATCTCAACATGCTTGCCTTCCCTACTGGCTACCTTTTAGAGTTTCGTCTTTTTCTTTTCTATTTTGAGTCCTTATTGAGTATGCCTGCAATTCTGGCTTCTCTTTCTTTATCTGCGTAAGCCAGACGTTTATTCTATATTCTGTAAGCATCTTCTCTATTTCTTTGTAATATGCTTTTGATTTTTCAATAAGATTGTAAAGATTTTTTGCGAGGAACATCTGCCCATCTAATTCTACCTTTGCTCCTTTGAAGGATATGCACGGTATTTATATGCAGTTTTCATTACAACCATATTTATGAATCTTAAAATTAAATAAAAGTTATATGCCTTTCTGCATGGCTTATACCCACCCATAAATGGCGTGGGTTTTACGCCACATTAAATAAAAGCAAAATTTGAATGAATGTAAATTCAAAATCGCGTATGCTTTAAATACTTTATAAAATCTTTTTTATCAGGTGCTTTTTAATGCCAGAAATACATTATTCAGAGTCTTTGACTGAAGTATACCATAGGCCCTTGGAGGAAATGGAGAAGATGCCAACGCTTGATGAGACGACAACCGTCTGCCCTGAATGCAAACTCATTATAAAAGGCATCATATATAAGGATGGCAGCAATGTAATGATAAGGAAGTATTGCCCAGAGCATGGCTGGTTTGTGGAAAAGTACTGGGAGGACTATGACATGTACATGAATATGCGCAAATATAACTACAACGGCCGCGGCATATCCAATCCAAATATATCAAGCCCTACAAAAGGGGTCAACTGCCCGTTTGATTGCGGAATATGTGATACTCACAAATCCCATACTGCCCTAGCAAATGTGGTAATAACAAATCGCTGCCACTTGAGTTGCTGGTACTGCTTCTTTTTTGCAAAGGAAGGAGAGCCAATATACCAGCCTGATGTTTCATATTTTGATAAGCTTTTCAAAGACCTTAGAAACCAAAAGCCGATTCCTCCAAATGCAATACAGCTTACTGGAGGGGAGCCAACAATGCATCCAGATATAGTAGAAATAGTTGAGAAGGCAAAGCTCGCCGGCTTTGACCAAATACAGCTTAACACAACTGGCATAAACCTCGGTTTACATCCAGAGCTTGCAGTCAAGCTAAGGCATGCAGGAGTGAGCACTCTATATATGAGCTTTGATGGAGTCAGCAGCCGCGCAAATCCAAAGAACCATTGGGAGATTCCTATGGTGCTTGATGCTTCAAGGAAGGCAGGCATAGGCATTGTTCTTGTTCCAACAGTGATAAGGGGCATAAATGAAAATGAGCTTGGATCAATGATAAATTTTGCGCTTAACAACCTTGACATAGTCAGAAGCGTCAATTTCCAGCCGGTGTCACTTGTCGGAAGAATGCCATCAAAAGACCGCGAAAATCAAAGGATCACCATACCTGGTGCAATAAAGCTTATAGAAGAGCAGACTGGGGGCGTTATAGCAAAAGAAGATTGGGCTTCAGTTCCATATACTGGCGGAATAAGCAAATTTATTGAGGCATTGACAGGAGAATTCAAATATGACCTATCAATACATTTTGCATGCGGAGCAGGCACATATGTTTTTCTTGATAAAGACAACAAAGTTGTGCCAATAACAAGATTTGTAGATATAGAGGGTTTCATGGAGCACATTCAAGAAGCAGTAAACGAAATGGAGGGAAAAAGCAAGATGCAGAAGAGACTTATAGGTCTTAAAGCAGTCACATCGCTCCGCAGATATATAGACAAGGAAAAGCAGCCAAAAAGTATAAATTTCAGCAAGCTCCTTCTCTCAATATTTTTGAAGCACGACTTTGCCTCCATGGCTGCACTGCAAATGCACTCGCTGTTTCTTGGCATGATGCATTTTCAGGATGAATACAATTATGACATAAAAAGGGTTGAGAAATGCGATATACACTATGTCCAGCCGGACGGCGAAGTGTTGCCTTTCTGCACTTTCAACGTATTCCCTGAAATATACAGGGATAAGATACAGCGCCAGTACAGCATACCTGCTGATCAATGGAAGGCAGATCACCCGGAATGGACTTATAAATCAGACAAATATGTCCGGGATGTAAAGAAGCTTGAGCAGCAGGAGTTATACAAAAAAACATACGGTAACATTGTAGATTATTTCTCGCTCCCGGTAAACAAAAGGTGATGCAATGGATATACCTTATAAGATGATAAAAAAGGCAACATTCGAGGTAAACAAGGCAGAGCTTATAGACCAGCCGCATGCTGCGCGGCTGCAATATAATCTTCTATGCATGGACCCCATAATAAAGGCATATGTTGAATTTGCCAAAGCTAAAATTACTGTTATATATAATCCAGAAGGCGCATCAAACAGCAAACCTAAAATCTCGCTTGACGGGCTAATATCTTTTTTGAAGAGCAAGGGCATAAACGTTTCAAAGGCTTCCATTAAAGATGAAAGTTACGACTACGAGAAGGAATTCTATGAATATGCCTTCAATGCGCCTGAAATAAGGGAAATAACTCCGTATACATATACTCTGGAGCAATGGAAAAAGCTAAAATCAAAATGGATTGCAAAACAGAAAGAAATAGAAAAAAGCAAGATTGAAAAATTCAGGAATTATCAAAAAGGGTATGCCAGCCAGCATAAAGAACTAAATGACTAGGTTAATATGCCCATTTTGCCTTTTACCCATTTTATTAACTTTTTGTGCAGCAAGGATTTTGATATATCAAAAACCCGTATTTTTTGGGTTGCCTTATATTCATTGTCATAATATTCTATAACTGGCATGTAGTTATCCATTACTGAGAAATGCACTTCCATCCAATGGATCCTTCCTTGCATATACTCCCTTACGATATCCCTTGTCAGAGGCATAGATGTAAAGCTAAATAGAATCCCGTCGCACCAGTAAAGGGGCATGTTGCCATTAGGCGTTATGCGTTCAAGCAGCAAATCCCCATATTCCATCGGAACTATTTCATGCACAACTATCTCTGTTATAGGAGAATATGATATCTTTATGTCTTGCTTTTCGCTATCTTGGCTCTTCATCTAATCACCTCGCAAGGAAACCTCATGCTTGTGCACAAGGAGGAATTGCGAGCATGCATATAAGCATTTTGCTGTTGCATAAGCATAAATGGAATGTTATGTTTGGATATGGGCATGGAATATGAAGCTGCTTGGCCAGCGTAAAATCCTAAAATGCAAAAGGCCATGCAAAATTGTTGAAGCAAATCAATATGATTCAGATTTTCCAATGGCGGAGTCGCTGTAAACCCTCTCTCAAAGCTTTCTGATGATAGATGTTCAGACTTTGTGGAACGGTGTTCCATGTTGATCATCTTGATGAAAGCCCTTCCAGCTACGAGGCAGTTTACTTTATTCCTTTTCGATTTCCTCGATTGCTTCCTGCATGGTTATTGTTGGCTTGCTTCCTTTCTTTAAGCTTTCTATTATTCTATTTGCCACTTCGCCAGACCTTGTTGTAAGTGTATAGCTGCCACCTGCATAGATGGTGCCGCAATGCGTGCAATTCCATATTGCATTGCTTATCCTCTTGACAGATACGCTTCCGCATACCTCGCACTTGTATTTTACTTTTTTCTGCTTTTTTACTGCTGCGTATTGCTTCCTTATCTTTGCTCCATACCTTATACTTGCATTACTCATAAGATCATCCCAAAATTTTCTTCAGCTTTTCACGCTGCTCAAATGTTGCGTCAATAGCTTCTTCTATCTCTTTTTGCGTAAAGCTTCCATGCAATCCTTTTTGTATTGCCCTTATATTTTCATCATCACTGGCTATAGTTATCCTTGCTTCTTCTATGCTTTCTTCATTGATATTCGGGTCTAGAAGAAGGCTATCTCCTATCTTGCCAAACGTTGCAGATGTAACTATATTGTCTATTTTTAAGTTCTTTTCCCTTTCATTTCTTAATATCTTGCCGTCTTCATACTTAGGTATTTTTGTGTGCATGAGCGCCTCCATGACTGCAAGCTCGCTGCTGTCAAACAAATTGCCTCCATAGTCAAGCACATATATATCCACATAAATGCTCCAAACTTTCTCATCTTCAAGGGCAAGGCTTTCAAGGTCTATGCACCTTCCTGCGCGTATGCCTCTATCTACAACCCTTGCCAATTCTATTGATTCTGGGCTTGGTGGACCGCCTTCGTAATCAACATAAGCTAATGGAAGGAGCTCTGCGTTTATAATTAAGTTCCCCATGCCTGGCGTGTCCTCCATAGGCTCGTCGACCATCATTTTTATGCCTACTAATGCCTTTGTGGTCCCTATCTCAACTTGTGCAGACCCTTCTGCATGCTCTATCACATCAGCAGCAATCTTTATATTCCTAAATTCATGTATGCCTCTAGAATCAAGCCTTTTCCCCTGCTTTAGCAACTCCTTTATGTAACTTCCTTCAATAGTATCTATGATTTCCATTGCAACCACTTATGCCTTCTCGTTGCCAGCATATTTGTCCAAATAGCAGGCTTCAAGGGCCCTTTTCTGCTCTGCATATATAGATTTGCCTGCTTCCCTTATCATATCCATTGCCTTTTTAAATTGCTCCTTCGTAAAGCCCCCATCCATCTGCATTAGCAATATATTGCCATCCCTGTGTGATATTGCAACAGGCATATCTGCATCAGAATAATTATCTTCAAGCATATTTACGTCAAGCACAATATGTTCATCTATTCTGCCTGCAGAAACTGCATATACCATGTCCTTTACATGTATGCCTGCATTAGCTACTGCCACGGCAGCAGCAGTTATTCCTGCTGCCCTTGTACCGCCATCGCTTTGCAGGATTTCAATGAATATATCTATCTCGCCTCCCGGATAATCATTTAGCATTATAATATTTTCAAACACCTCTTTCGTTACCTTTGATATCTCTATAGCTCTCCTGTTTGGGCCTGATCTGCCATGATCCTCAAGCGAAGAGAATGGGGCCATAGAATATCTGCATTTTATTATGGCTTTGATTGGATCAGCCATATGCTTTGGCATAGCCTCTTTTGGCCCAAATACCGCAGCCAGCACCTTATTATTGCCCCATTCAAGGTATGCAGAGCCATCGGCATTTTCAAGCAAGCCTGCTTTTATGCTAAGAGGTCTAAGCTCATTGAAGCCCCTGCCATCCAGTCTCTTTCCGTCTTTTAGCAATTCTGGTTTATTTGCATACATTTAAACACCTTTTGTTTTTTCTTCCATCAGATTTTTTATCCTATCTGTTAGGCCACTTGTATGTGCTTCTTCCTCTATCTTTCTTATTGCTTCCATGGCAAGTGCAATGTTTTCGCCCTTGAGCCATATCAAGCCATTGTTTCCTATAACTATCCTTGTTTTTGTATATTCTGCTATCATATTAATCATCGTGTTTGATTTTCCAATAACTCTTGCAATCTTTGTTGGCTTTATCCTTACTATAATGCCGCCTATCAGCACCTTGGGGTAGCCAAGCACTATAGTCTTTTTATCTTCTATTGCTTTCACCTTTGCCTCTATGGCTTCGCCCTCCGCAAAAGAATGCCTTTCATAGCCCTTGTCTATTATCAAACCTTCACCAAAATACGACAGGTCTACAGTATAAACATGATTTTTTGCCTCTTTAATTATTCCTATTACGTCTTCATCTACTTTTGGCTGCCATATGCCTTCAAGAGGTATCGCAAATCTGCCTGGTTGGTCATAAAGCACCACGACCTCAGATATATAGCGCCCATTGCTTAAATATGAATTCTGAAGCTTTGAACCTTCAGGCAATGCTTCACCTGGAATTATAATCGACCTCATCTTATCATCTACCTGCTTATTATTTTTGTTTCTGCTGCACCCCCTGTTGCCTTGTTTATCCGGTCAAAGAATTCGTTTTGCATGCCGGCCGGAAATTCAACTATAACCTTTAAGCTTCCATCTCCAAGCCACTGCTCATTCTTTATGTTGTATCTTTTAAGTATGCCATAGCACTTGTTTGCAAATGCGGCAGGGACTATGACCTCTATTTTTGCAATTGAAAACTTTATTGGAAGGAGTGGGCTTATCTTTTCTAAAACTGCATTCACTTGCTCTGATGCACTTTTAAATGGATCTATGTTTATCTTTACCTCAGACATTGCATTTTCTATTCTGAGCGGAGGGTTTGGCAACCCTGTTTTTGGATCAACTGAATTTGTTGCTATTATGTCTATAATCTGCTTCCTTTTTTCTTCAATAAGCTTATTCTTCTGCTCTGTAGAAATTGGCACATTGCCGTTTTTGAGTATAATGCCTACAATTGTCTTAATGTCTTCCGTGCCAAACGCTTTGCGTATTTTTTCGCTACTCTGCCTCTCTCCTTTTTTCGCGTCTTTGTATATCTCTTCAACCTCTACAGCCGAAAGCGGATCGCTAACCTTCCCTGTAACATAGTCATAGGCTATATCATTGTATGCAAGTATTTCAAAAGAATCTCCTCCTCTTTCATACTTCACTATTATTGTTTTACTCATCTCAGTCACATGCCTATAAATATTTGTTTATCATTTCTTGGCTGAAGTTCTGGAATTTATTCTTTTTATCTATTACTACAACCTCTACATTGTCTACGCTTATCTTCTTTTCGCTTGCTTTGCTTATTATCTTCAAGCCAAGCTCTATTGCACCGTCAACATCTATGCCTTCCTTGTATTCCTTTATAAGTATTTCTTCAGCTATCTTTTTGCCTATGCCTATTGCATCTGCTTTGTAACCTAAAATCACTCCGCTTGGATCAACCTCAAAAAGCCTTGGCTTTGTATCAACCCCTCCAACAAGAAGGGATATTGCATAAGGCCTTATGCCCCCATATTGGGTTGCCATCTGCATTTCTTCTGATATCTCAATAGATATTGTTTCTATAGATTCTGTTTCATCATATATCATTCTATGCGACTGCGTTTTGTTTCTCATAAGGTTTATGACCCTAAGGCCATCAGAAGCTATGCCGGAATATGTTGCCCCTATAAAGGAATCTATCCTAAAAATTTTCTGCAGGGAAGAAGGCACTGCAAGTGGCTCTGTTACATTTTTATGCGCTGTGAATACCACCGCATCTTTTGCCACCATACCAACCGCAGTAGCGCCTTTCTTTACGCTTTCTTTTGCATATTCTACTTGGAAAAGCCTGCCGTCAGGGCTAAACATCGTTCCTCTGTCATATGCCTGTATATTTGGATACAATTAAATCACCTTGAATTTAATATTTATTATTTAAAGATTTATAAACATATCTTGAATTATACTGAATACTCTTTTCCAATGCTTGGAATGACTGCATTGTAATTGCTTTTTGCGTATTCCTTAAGCGACTCTGATTTCTCCTTTTCACCATGAATGATAAAAACATTTTCCAAGCCTTTTACCTTGCCTATGAGCTCCTCAAGCTGCTTTCTGTCTGCATGCGCAGACATGTGGTACGCTTCCACTTCCATTTCCACATTTATATCCTTTCTATTAATGTTTATTTTCTTTGCGCCATCTTGCAATTCCCTTCCAAGGGTGCCTTCTGCTTGGTATCCTACAAGTAGCATTTTTGTGGTATCCTTACCAGCAAGCTTCTCTGTGTAATACATTACAGGCCCACCAGTAAGCATGCCGCTTGTTGTCACTATTATGCTGCTTTGCTCTTCATTGACTATCTTGCTTCTTTCTTCCTTCTTTTCAATTGGAACAAAATTGCTGCTCTTGAAAGGATCATACTCGCTTTGCAATATCCTGCTCTGCAATTCTTTTCTGCAATATATTACATTGTGCCTATGTATCCTCATCGCCTTGTTTATCATCCCGTCAACATACAAAGGCACTTTCCTAAGCTTGCCTGAATTGATGAAGTCATCCAATATAAGCAGCACCTCCTGGGCTCTGCCAACCGCAAAACTTGGTATTATTGCCTTGCCTCCCCTATCTATCGTTTCATTTAAGCTTTTTATAAATTTTGAAATAACCTCTCTCTCGTTTGGAAATATATCCTGGCTGCTGCCGTATGTACTTTCAGTTATGAGAGTAGTAGCATGCAAGTCTTTTACATCTGCCCCGTTAAATAGCTTTGTCTTGTATAAATTTATATCTCCAGTATAAAGCAATACTTCGCCGCTTGACAAATCCTTTATTTCAACCATTGCGCTTCCTAGTATGTGCCCAGCAGGTATAAACCTTAACTGCAGGCCTTTTATTTTGAATTCTTTATAATATTCCTGCGCCTTCTGGTGCGATGCAAGCATCTTTAGCCCCTCCTTGCTGACATTTTCTGGATTCGATATGTGCATATAGTCGCTTATGAGCACAGCGGTAAGTTCAGACGTGGGCTTTGTCATGTATGCAAATCCCTTATATCCTGCTGTATATATATGAGGCAGATAGCCTGAATGGTCAAGATGCGCATGCGTTATAGCAATTGCATCAATTTTGTTAAGCATTTTGTCATCAAGCACGGGGTATTCTTCTGTTTTGCCAAGCTTTACCCCAGCATCAAGAAGAATTGCAGTATTGTTTGCTTTTACCATAATGCAGCTTCTACCTACTTCACGGGCTGCCCCAAAGAATGAGATATCCAATAAAACACCTTATGTGCAGGCAGTGAGCCTGCCTTTATTTTTCTTTTTCACTTTTTCTTTATAACTGCTATGCTCTCCAAGTTTATTTCTGGAAGAGAAGGAGCCTGCTTCTTTGCCGGCTTTGTGACTTTTTTCTCTTTCTCAAGTTTTCTAGCATGAAGGTTGAGCAAGACTTTTAGCTTGTAATACATGGAAGTTATGTTGTCGCTCATTTCATTTATTGCTTTCTTTTCTTCTTCTATCTTTTTTGTATATTCTTCTATGTCCTTTGCGACAAGTTCGCGCTTTCTGAAAAGCTTCACCACCCTTAAGGCTTCATCTAGTTGCTTGTTTATTTCTCTTATTTTTCTAATTATTTCCTTCTCATCATTCAAGGAAAAGCTTTCAGTAGATATTCTAAAATCTAGATTCCTCTTCTGCCTCAAAAGGTTCCTTACTTTGGCAGATTTTTCTTTATAGTCGCCAAAATTTCCCATTTGTATGAGCGTATTTACTGTCTGAAGTTCAAACATTTTGTAATGCAAAGTCTTGCTTGCCTTTTTCTTTTCTTCAATAAGCAACCTGCGCTTTTCTTTAAGTCCATCAATCTGCTTTATAAGCTCAAGCGCCTCGTTATTTCCTGCATCTTGTGCAAGCTCTAGAAGCGATTTACGCTGCGGCAATTGGCTTTTGCTTTCAGCAGCATTATTTTCAGCATTTGCATTTTCAATCTTTGCTGTGTCTGCATTTGCAACGTTCGCCTCTACGTTGTTTTTGCTTTTTGCATCTTCAAAATTTTCTTCGGTTATGCAATCCCCTATTGTGATAGTAAATTATTATAGATATTGAGAAGTCTATCTACAGTTTTCTCTATTGAATAAAACTTAGCAGTTTCTACCATTTGATTATAGTTGGCAATATTATTTATAACTTTCTCTATTTTTCTTTCACATTCAATAAAATCATTTGGCTTAAACTTTTCTCCGTTTTTGCCGTTTTCTATCAAGTTGCTTAGTGCAAGCTTGTCCGCTCCAACTACTGGCTTACCTACAGCCATTGCTTCCAATGCAACCATTCCCTGCGTTTCAAAAGTGGAAGGTATGCAGAATACATCGCTTGCCTTATAGTATTTTGGCAGCATTTCATTTTCAATAAAACCAAGGAACTTTACATTGTTAAGCATATATTTTTTTGCAAGCGCCTGATAATATTTCAAAGCAGGGCCTGCTCCGCCTATTGCAAAAAGCAGTCTCTTGTCTTTAGTCCTTTTTGCCACTTTTAGCAGCACTTCAAGCCTTTTTTCTTTGCTTATCCTTCCAATATAAAGAATAATTTTTTCAAAATTGCCTCCAAGTAGGCTTTCCCTCTCCTTTTTTCCATTTACATTGGAATTGAATTTTTTCATATCTATTCCATTTGCAACATCATACACATTTGTTATGCCTTTTTTTTCAAGCAGTTGCTTTATAGGTGCACTTGGCGCAATTACCGCATTGCAACTGTTGTAAAAGAATCTCAAATATGCCCATGAATATCTCTTTGCAAGTTTTTTTATCATTTTTGAAGATATATACGCTTCCATAGCTTTGTTGTCATTTATGAGTGTATGGAACGTGCCTACTATTGGCAATCTATTTCCCTTTGCTAACATGAGTGCATACAATCCCATGAAAAGTGGGGTATGCGCATGTACAATATCTGTCTCCTTGAGAAACTTGAGCTGCTTGAAATTTGGATATATTGGTATGCTATACTGCGGATATTTTCTAAACTTGACTCCGTGTATAGGAAAAACATGGTCAGCATTAAAGCCCTCTTTCCCTATTTCATATTTGCTTATGTTGCTTGCAGCAAATATATACACATTATGCCCTCTCCTTTCAAGTTCCGCAGCGCTGTTCTTTATAGAAGTCACAACGCCGTCCATCGCAGGCAGAAATGAATCAGTATAAAAAGTAATGTTCAGCTTATTCAAAACTTGCACCTAGGCTCTTGAAGCTTCAATCTTTATCGCCTCGCCTCCACTTTTTTCTATCTTTTCTTTTGCATATTTAGTGAATGCAGAAGCTTTTATCCTTACTCTTCCAGTTAACATTCCATTTCCAAGTACCTTATATCCAGGCAATTCGACCTCTTCTTTGTTCATTTTATTTATCTCCCTCAGCGAAATTGTATTATGCTTTGTTGCGCCCCATCTATGGAAGCCTTTTGTTCTTATTAATTCAGGGGCTTTTGCTGTTACCCAAGTAAACTTGTTTTTTCTTAAATTTGCCCTTCCTACTCCTCCTCTATCCCCTTTGCCCCTGCCATTCTTAACATTGCCTAATCCCATATGCCTGCTTCCAAAGAATTTTCTGATTCTTTTGTTTTTTCTGACTACCATGAAATCACTAAAGCATGCGCTTTATAAGTGCGTTTATATCGCTTCCCATATATCCAAGTGCTCCTCCCTGCCTGTAGTTTAATTTTATGTTTCTATAGCCTCTTTTTGGTGGATGAAGCCTTATTGGCATTTTTTCCTTTATGCTTTCGCCTTCTTTCATGCCTGCCTTTTTCATTAATAATTCTAAGGTATCTTTATCAAGCTCTCCATATGCTACATAATCCTTGCATTTGTTTATCATGCCTTCATAGCTATCTGTTGCTTTTATTATTGCACAGTTATTGGGGTTCTTCAGCTTCAACCTATTAAGCGTTTCAGCAACATCGGCGCTTACTTTGACTTTTCCTCTGACTCTCAGCACAGCGATAAACTTGTCGTTCAATTTTCCCATTATTAGCACCTGCATGAATATTCTTTTCTTTTATATTTATATACTTTTTGCATTTTTTAAGACATGTAGAGACTTTTTTAAACATTTATCTTTTGAAATATCTTTGAAATACTTATGGCATTTGCTTTCTTTTTCTACAGCAAAAAGAAAACGTTAAACTCCTATCAAATTCGGCTTCGAAAAGTTTCATGCTTTGCCAAAACTAATTGAATACGTAGACTAAATCCTAGCTTAGACACTTTAGACAAAATTGCGTTCTGCAAAGATTTATAAATTTTTAATGCCAATAATTACTACAAAAATAAAATAATATAAAAATAAAGTAAGATGCAATGTCAAAGTCAATTGCTTGCATTAGGAAGGGAATATATAGCTCAATGCTAAAAATAGCGCTGCTAGAAAAGATAAGGAAAAAAAGCAGCTATTCCTACATGCTTTCAAAGGAAATAAACAAATATGCAAAGATGCTTGGATATAAAAATGATATAAGAAGCAGTGTATATAACATACTTGCTTCACTTGAAAAGGCAGGATATGTGAAAACTAAAAGGCATATAGTAAAAGGCAAGGTAAGAAACTATTATACCATAACAAAGAAAGGCGCTGTTGCGCTTGGTGATGCAAAGAAGATGCTTAGGCAAACATTTGCAAATGCAGCTAAGGATGTATCTAAGATTATAGCTGATTGAATGATAATTGAAATAAAAGGCCTAGAAAAGAAATTTGGGGATTTTGCGGCATTGAAAGGCATAAGCTTGAGCATAAAAGAGAGGGAGATATTTGGAATCCTCGGGCCTAATGGTGCAGGCAAGACAACAACAATAAACTTGCTGCTGGGCCTTCTCAAGCCCACAAAAGGCAGTATAATCATTGAAGGAATGGATACTTCCAAGGAGCTAAACAAGATAAAGCAGACAATAGGCTTTATGACTCAAGAAACTGTTGTTGATGCAGATTTGACTGCATATGAGAATCTTGAGATTGCAGGCAGGCTTTACCAAATGTATGGAAAGAGGCTTGAGGATGCAATATGGAATGCGCTAAAGGAAGCAAACTTGGAAAATTTTGCGTTTGAAAAAGCTGGCACATTTTCTGGAGGAATGCAGAGGAGGCTTCTGCTTGTTAAATCGATGATACATAATCCACATATACTTGTGCTCGACGAGCCTACTACAGGCTTGGATATACAAAGCAGATTTTCCATGTGGAAGCACATAAAGGAGCTGAATGAGAGGGGTGTCACAATAATACTTACCACGCAATACCTTGAAGAGGCCGATCAGCTGTGCAATAGGATAGCAATAATAGACCATGGGCAAATAAAGGCAATAGGAACGCCATCCCAGCTCAAGAAAAGCATTGCAGAGCAAAATATGCTTGAGCTCATAGTTGATGCAAGCAGTGTTAATAAGGCATTGAAGGCTTTAGAGAAGATAGGCTTGAAGGCAAATGCAAGCGGCGAAAATATAAAGGCCCCAATAGAAGGAAAGGATGAAATGAAGAGAGTAATTGCTGAGCTTGAAAAAGAGAAAATAGAAATCATATCTATAAGCATGCACCTTCCTACTTTAGATGACGTTTTCATAAAGCTTACTGGCGAATCGATGAGGGACAAGGTAGGGGAAATGAAAAGCAACAGAAGCATGGCATTTAGGAGGAGATGATGAACTTTCTAAGTGATACTTTTACTTTATACAAAAGAGAAATGCTCATATTCAAGAGCAATTTGAAGACAAATATAATTAGATCAATAATATTCCCGCTTGTGCTAATATTCATACTTGGAAGCATGAACGAGAGCGTAAGCAATATAAATGTAGCAATAGTCAACTACGCAAACAATCCCCAATCTTTTGCATTTATAAACTCCCTGACTGCAGGCAAGACACTTTCAATTGCAGCGGAAACAACGCAAACAGTAGCATTAAATATGCTTTCCAATGGCAGCGTATCCGCCGCAATAGTCATATTGCCCCAATTTCCAGCGCAGAGCAAAGGTGCTCCGAGCGTTGATGTATACTACTCAAATGCCAATCTGGCGGATGTTGCGGCAATAATGCCGAATATAGAAGAAGATGCACAAAGCATGGGAGGAAGTGTGCTTAAAGTAGAAAGGCCAGCTGCAATAGCCTCAAGGCCAATGTATGGCACTGAAAGCAACTACAAGGTGTTCTTGATTGCTGGCGTGGTTACTATGATTGTTGTATTTGGCAGCATGTTTGGCGGGGGCATGTCGCTAATAACAGATAAGCAGCTCGGCATATTAAAATCGTTTTTTATAACTCCTGCGAGTAAGGCTTCCATTGTAATGGGAAAGGTGCTGTCTGGATCAACGCAGGCGATGCTATATGTGATTATAGCGTTGATAATAGGAATGCTTGATGGAGCCACTGTCATGATGGGATGGGCAGGCGTTGCATGGATCCTTGCATTGAGCCTGCTCCTAGCCATGGGTTTCAATGGCATAACAATCATGCTTGCTTCAAGGATATCAAAGGTTGAGATATATTCAATTCTTGGAAATGTAATTGTAATGCCTTTGTGGTTCCTTTCTGGGGCTTTTATGCCAATATCTTCACTGCCCTCATTCCTCAGTGCAATATCTCCTTATGATCCAATGACCTATGCAACGCAGGGTATAAGGGATGTAATGATGCTCGGCTATTACCCTACAGGGCAGATAGTTATGGACGTTTCAGCATTGGTGATCTTTGTAATTGCCAGCTTGACAATAGGATTGATGCTTTTTAAAGACAAAATAGATTAGTGATTTTATGAAAATGTTGCCAATTATAGCAATGGCTGTTTTAATAGCAAGCGCAGGAGCAGGTGCGCAAACAGAGGGAATAAACAATGTGCTTTCAATTGCAAACCTTGGAATGCTTCCAAAGCAAGCGGTTGCAGGGGGCAATATAACATTAAGCTTCCAGCTTTTCAACAGCTATTCCCAATCGCTCAGCAATGTAAATCTGTGGCTGGTGTCTCCAAGCCAGATATTTAATGTCACGCCTTCGCAGACTTACCTGATAAATGCAATTGGTACTGGGCTTTACGGAGGCAACGGCTATAACATATTTACATATACCCTCCATTTGCCACAGACACTTTCAACCGGCTTGTATACTATAGAAGTTATGGCAAGCTATGAGGCGCAGAATCCTGGTGGCATAACGTATACGCCAGGCATGTCTGAAATGCCTATAACCATATATGTATATGGGAAACCAAAATTGGGCATAAACGCGGTTCCTGCAGGTGAAATAGCGCCAGGAACTAGCTTGCCGCTAAACCTGCAGATAAGCAATACAGGCACAGGGACTGCAAGAAACATAACATTGCAGCTTGAGAGCGGAAATGGCTTTGATGTCCTTGGCCAGTCTAAGTTCTACATAAATACTATACCTGAAGGAGGAGAGCAGGAAGCCCAGGCGAATATATATATAGACAGCAACATTAGCGCAGGAGTGCACAACCTTACGCTTTATGCCACTTACCAAGGGGATATAGGAAAATATAACCAATCCATACAGATACCGATGAGAATAGTAATTGAGAAGCCTACAATATCTGCAAGCATTGTAGGGTCAACGCCTCCGCAACTTTTCTATGGCTATAACCAAACTGTGCAGATAGCAATACAGAACATAGGAAGCGGCATAGCAAGGAATGTAACTGCAAGCATATACAGCAGCAATACCATAGAAGTAAAAAATTCAGCATCAAGGTTTACGATAGGCACGCTTATGCCTGGCCAAGCTGCAATAGAAAGCGTTATGATTTCGCCGTATAATGCAACATTGGCAGGCGAGCTTCCTGTGCAGATAAGCTATGAAGAAGCAAATTATGCAAACAAATCAAGCTTTGTTGAGTACCTGCCGATAAGCATTGCAAGGACAGGCGAATTCAAGGTTGTTGGCGTATCTTCCTCCTTGTATCCAGGCATAGGCTACGGGCCAATAACCGTAGAGCTGAAAAATATAGGAAATGCTGAGATAAACGATTCTACAATATCCCTGCAGACAATATATCCAATA
>JAVYWU010000005.1:0-23684 GCA_038877355.1 Candidatus Micrarchaeaceae archaeon
CATGGAATCTTTTATAAGTTATTGTGGTTATATCTTCTTTCATCGTCGGGTTTATAATTCTATTTTTCTGGAGTAACCGCTAGCCATGCTAAAACTATGTTAGAAAAGTGGTACATTTCGATGAGTTATATAACCCACTTTCTTATTTGGGGCCGTTGGGATTTGAACCCAAATCAACAGGTGACTTCATTTTTTTTCAAATTTCCAGATCTCAATCATAGCTTTTAGCTCAATTACAAATAAACATCTGGAGCCTGCTGCGCTGCCAGGTTACGCCACGACCCCTCTAACATCTAAGTAGAAATATCTTCTATTATTTGGACTTCACGTAAAATAGCATTAATTGAAGCTCTTAGTGCAACAATATCTTTAGCTTTAATTTTAAAAATAACTTTTTCGTCTGTTTCACTAATTGATATAGCGCTTCTTTTATATGTTTTAAATTTTATAATCTCTTTATACTTTATTTTTTTATTTTTACCTATTATGATATTTGCTTCTTCATACTTTATTTAATCCCCCTGTGCTTTTTTCCCGAACTGGTCAACCCTCTAAAGGATCTCCCTTTTTGCGATATTATTCTATTATATTCTTTGTTTTTAGCAATTACCGGATTATCTCTTTCTAGCAATATAATTTCATAAAAAGATTCTACACCAGATTTACCTACAAAATATGAATTTAATACTTCACAATTTGGAAATTTTTTTGCAGCTCGATCTTCTGCGATCGACTGCAATGATTTTGCACGTGTAAAGAATCTTCCACTTTTTGAAGGCTTTCTTCCCCCATCAAAACTTTTTCTTTTCTTCTTGCCGCCTCTAACTTTAACTCTTGCTACAATTATTCCTTGTTTTGCTTTATAACCTAATTCTCGCGCTCTAGCAATGTTAGATGGTTTATTTATTTTTGATACTGTAGGTGCATTTCTCCAGCTTGTAATCCGTTGCTTGTACTCATTTGATCTTTCTTTGTATTCTTTTGCAAACGCTTCTTTTTCATATTTATACATTCCCATTTGATCCCTCTTAAATATATAAATCTGAAAACCTTTTTAAATTTTAACATATATATATTTATCTACTATTGCCATATATAATCTGTTTTTATATTAGAGCAATAGAAGGCTAATCCTCCTATAGATTGAAAAATATAAATTGATGTATGTGAGATTGATAAGTCTAAGCTTCTTATTCTGTAAAGTTTTCTAATCAATTAAATATATAATTAAACCTGCAATAACAAAGCCACTTAATATAATTGTTGGGATTATTATTTTACTGATAGATAAAATTGCATTAGTAACTGACAACATCTTTGCTCTGGAATTATAACCCCATACTTTAAAATTTCGAATTAATTTTTGTTCATGCCTAATCTTTACGACTTCCATGTTTTTCAATGCTTGCTCTGTCGCTTCATTTAATGGCCTTACTAATTTGTTAAAGCTTGTAAATTTTCCTAATACATTACTTGCATCTATGCTTATAGAATTTACTGCATGGGTATCTGTGGTATAAACTTCTGCATCTATTCCTTTCTTTTTCATATATTTTATTATTTTATTTCTAAGAGATGGAAATATATTATTAGAATTAAATTGAACTATTGCATATTTAAAAGAATTTAATTGAAAAATTGCAATATTTAAGCTTCCTTGTGCAAGGTCTAACGGTTTTTTCAATTTTTTGTAGAGTTCAACTTTGCCAATACCAAGTTTAATTTCTTTTGCATCATGTATTTGTTTCAGGTTATCTATAGCATTTATATATTCTTTTGCCGTGCGTGAATCTATCTTGATATTTTCTAAATCCTGCTTTTTTGCTGTTTCATAACGTGAATTATGAGCATCTATTAATATGCTTTCTCCTATTTTTTTATCCAGCAACAATTTGAACATAGAACTTGCTTCTGGAGTTATATCTTCAGTAATTGCAGGTGCCCTAGAAAACGTTACTAATGAAACCTTATCAAAACAAAGAGCAGTTACTCTTGAATTTCTATATCGGCCTTTTTCAAATCTTACTCTACTATTTTTTCCTGCATTATATTTTATTTCATTTCTTATCAGGCTTTTAAACTTATTTATTTCTGCCGCAGACACAGGATTTAAATCTTCATTGGTAGTTGAATGCATTGCAAACAAAGGTATCTTATATTTTTTTTCTGTGTAATCCTCAAGCAAATACGGAAAATTGCTTCCGCATAAATTTCCCATAGGTCCATAATGAATTCCAGGTATAAAGAATATTGCTTTAATTCTATTTTTTATAAAAATTAAAATGTCTACCCTCAAGTCAATGTAAGTGCCATATTTTCCAAAAGGAGATGTAGTTGTAATATTAAAAAGCCAATCTCTGAACATAGCTGAAAAAACCTCCATTGCATTAAAACCTAAACTTTTTTTAGAAGGTTTATTAAAAGCATAAAATATCAAATATATTACAATTGTAAATACAAATATTCCAGAATAAAGTTTAATTAAAAGCGCATTTATTGGAAGATATTCTGAAAATACAAAACCTAACGAAAATACATAAAATAATAAATAAAGCGTTGGTTGTATGAACGGTATATAATACTCTCTTGTTTTTTTTGTAAAAAGAACTTTGCTTGTAAAAAGCCACCATCCATAAATACTTGCAATTCCTAATATTAAAACTAAAATTGAAATGCTTTCTCCAAATGCAATTTCTATCAAACTGCTAAAAACTAAGTATATTGAAAAAGATATCTCGCCTATAAAAGATATAAACAATATATGCCTCAAAGTTATATTCTTTGCTAAGATTTTTATAAAAAGTGTAGCTAATAAAGTAGGCAAAAGTATACTAATAAGGCTAAATATTGCCCCTCTAAGTAAAATATAATCTAATGCTTTTTCTAATAATTTATAATGAATCAAAGCTATGGTTGTAGTACCAAATATTAATGAAGTAAAAAACACAAGTAAAAATATTACTTTATTATTTGGCAACCCTTTGCTAAATCGCTTAACGTATTTATCAAATGTTTCTAACGCCATTAAAACACATTATTTGCCAAACCTTCTTTCTCTTTTTGAAAAAGAATCAATTGCAGCAATAAGCTCCTGGCGATCAAATTCTGGCCAATATTTATTAGAAAAATAAAGCTCTGAATATTCACTCTGCCAAGGCAAAAAGCCTGATAATCGCAATTCTCCTGATGTACGTATTATAAGGTCAATATCTGGTACTTCAGAAGATAATAAATTATTCTCTATATCCTTATAATAAATTTTTTCTGATTTTAATTTTAACAGATTTTTAAATGCATATAAGAAATCATCTTTGCCTCCATATCCTATCAAAAGATTTATTTTCAATGAATTATACTTTACTGTAGCTTTTTCTAAATTAAGCAATGCTGCTTTCAATGAAGAAGGTAAAAGCTCCAAATGGCCTATAACTTTAACTTTTGCTTTATTGTCTTTTAATATTTTTATTATTTTTGAACTTCTAGCAGTTTTTTCATAAAGATTATATAACATTTTAAGTTCTATTTTGCTTCTCATTTTTATATTATCTAAAGATAAAGCCCATACCGTTATTACTTTTACACCTAATTCTTTTGCCCATAAACTTACATCAATAAATTTTTTAATTCCTATGCTATAGCTCCTAGGCAGTATTAGCTGATTGCTTTTTGCCCATCTTCTGTTTCCATCAGGTATTATTGCAATATGATAAGGAACAATGCCTCGTTTATTTTTTTCATTCATATACTTACCTAGCACATGAAAATATTAAACACTTAAAAATAAAAATATTAATCCTTTATTTATCTATTATCGAAATTAAATAGATTGTTTAAAATTTAATTTTTCTATTTTTTCTTATATCTCTTATATTTTAAAGCAAAGGAATTTAAGATTTTAGCCCAGCAAGCTGAAAGTCCGGCTTGGCAAGGAGATAAAAGTGAGCAAATGTATATAAAAACAATCTACGATAAATATACGAGGAATTGAGTAAAATGGGCGGCACTATATCCAATGCAGAAAAGAACAGCAAGATAAGAAAAAAGCAATGCAACAAGGGCAAGCATGTTCGTTGAAGCGAGAAGCTCCAAAGTTACTGGCACAGCAGGAGCCCCGTCCGCAAGCAGGATAATTCATTATTATGTTTTTGTGATAACATGAAAATGAAGGCGTTGATTGGAGAAAAATTAATAATAAAAAGCAAATATATTGAAGGTAATGCTCTTGCTAATTCTTCTAATGTAGCAATTTATATATTGCATAGCAAAAATTCGGAAGGCAAGCCAATATTACTATTTCTTCCAGGATTCCTAGGCACAGGCAAAGGAATGTTATTTAATTCTGATCCATTATCTGAAAATATGTATGAAAAACTACAGAGGCTTTACTTAAACAATAAAATTAAAGGCTATAATTATATTTTTCCAAATTTTAAAACTAATATAGGTGGTTGCCAATACACCAATTCTGGAGTTGCAGGATTTTACGAAGATTTTATAATAAAAGAATTAATTCCAAAATTAAAAAAACGTTTTCAAAGTAATGATATTGCAATTTTAGGAAAGTCTTCAGGTGGTTACGCAGCTATTTCTTTTGCAATTAAGCATAATGATATTATAAATGCTGCAATGGATCATTCTGGAGATGCTTATTTTGAATATTGCTATTTGCATGATTTTCCTAAAGCTAGAGAAGCTATAGAGCCTTTTGGAAGCGCAGAAGCATGGCTTCGCAATTATATGTCAAAGAAAAATAGAAAACAAAGCAACGATTTAACAGTTTTAAATATAGTAGCAATGGCTGCTTACTACTCTAAAACAAAGAAAATACAACTTCCCTTTGACATTTATACCGGCGAATTAATTGATGAAATCTGGCAAAATTGGCTTTCAATGGACCCTGTGCGGATGGTAGATTTTGCTTATTCTGGTTTAAAACAAATGAAGTTTTTAGGTATTGATGTTGGTTTGCTAGATCAATACAATCTTTTATTGGGAAATAGAATACTCCATAGTAAATTAAGCGATAACAAAGTTCCACATTTTTATGAAGAATTTGATGATACTCATACAAATATAAGCTATCGTTATGATATATCAATACCATTGTTAGAAAAAGCATTGCAGGATTAAAACAACATTCCAAGTGCAAATAGAATACCAAATAAAAGTGCAACCTTTGAAGTCATTGCAGCAGCATTTGGCGGTATGCTTTTGTGAAAAACTTTTAGTATATGCCATACAAACGGGAAGCTTAAAATAGTAAACAAAGCAGATAACCCTATGAAAATTATATTGGCAAAAGAAAACATATATGCCGCAATTATAAAAATTTCAAAAAGCATAAGGCTTTTTTTTGCTCCTAATGTATTTGCAAGGGTTACTAAACCTGCCTGTTTATCCGCTTCTATATCACGAATATTGTTTGCAAAAAGTATAAGCATAATCATAATTCCTATTGGAATTGAAGCAAAAAGCGAAACTAATGAAAAATAGCCTGAATTTACATAAAAAGAACTGCAAACTAAAAGTGGGCCATATACAAAAAATGTCATTATTTCGCCATAACCTGGAAGCTTAAGCCTGCTTTTTCCAAGAGTATAAGAGAAAGCCATCAAAGCCCCTAGTGTGCCAAGAAATAGTACAAAAATACCCCTAAATATAGCTATGTATATGCCACAACTTATGCTGATTACAAGTAATATAAAAACTGAAAGCTTTAACATTCTTTCTGGTGTATAAGTTTCTGAATTTTTAAACATTGGGTGTTTGCGTTCGATAACTGCTGCATCATTTTCTTTGTCTATACCTACTTTAAAATCGTGTATATCATTATATATATTTGCGATCGCATTAAGAGAAACTACTCCAATAAGCATTGCAAGATAAAATTCTATATTAAAGCTTTTTAATGCAAGAATGCTTCCAGTAGTAACAGCAATAAATACTGTTTGAAAAGACCAAACTTTTGATATTATCATCCATTTTCTTATTCTTGATATCAAACTCATTTTATTTTTTTGAGATTTTTGCATATAAATCATTATAATACTAAACAATGCTAAAATAATACTAAAAGAAAAATATAAATGTATTAAGTTATTATTATTAAATAGCCCTTAATGCATAGTCAATATATAAGTTAGCTTAGATATTATGTCAATAATAAAAGGATTAATAAAATCAACCTGTGCACTTTTTGAGAAACCCTTCACTCTGATGTATCCACAAGAGAAGGAGGTACTTGCAGATAACTATCGTGGAATACACAAGCTAGATATGGAAACATGTATAAGCTGTGCCGCCTGTGCAAGAATATGCCCAAATAGCACCATAACCATGGAAGAAATATATTTCGAAGGCAAAGAAAGAAAAATGCCATCAATTAATCTTGAGCGATGCCTTTTTTGTGGGTTATGTGAAGAAGTGTGCCCTACGAAATGCTTGATTCTTACAAAAAACTATGATTTTGAAAGGACAGACAGGAGAGAATTTGTATTACCTCCTCAAGAGCTTACGTAAGTGTATATTATGTTAAGCATTATAATCTTTGCATTTATTGCTTTTTTTGAAGTTTTTTCAGCAGGATTAATATATAAATTCAAAAGCATAATGCATGCAGCAATTGCACTTTCTTTTTTATTTATGCTTAATTCATTAATGTTTGTATTGCTAAATCAAAATCTTCTTGCAGTACTTCAATTTTTTATAATGATTGGAGGAGTATCTGCATATATATTTATAGGTGTTGGATCAGATAAAACAATAATTAAAAATTCCAATATTTTATACCTTTTTGTTTTTTCATTGCTTATATTTCTAGCTTTTTTTTACTTGCAAAGCAAAATGGCATTTCCAACACAGCAATCAAATTCAATAATAAATACTTCATTAAATATGACTCAAGCTTCTAATTATGCAGCAATTAATCTTCCTTTCTACTATGTTATTGCGTTTATACTATTTAATATAATGTTGGCCTCTGTGATTTTGCTGAAGAAGGTGCTTAAATGATTGTTGAACTTTTGGCTATTCTTTTATTTTCAATAGGGTTGGCAGGAATAGCTTCAAGCCGTCACTTTCTTATTATGGTTTTTTCTTCAGAGCTTATGCTTTTGTCTGCAGCTTTAATGGCAGTAGCAATTTTTTCTGCATTCGGCGGAAATATTTTGCTTCTTTTGTTTACATTATGGTCTTTTGCAACTTTAGAAGCACTTGCAGCAATAGTTATATACAAAAAACTCACAGAAGACGAAACAAGCTTTGACATAAGATTATTTTCAAAATATAAAAATTGATATTATGTTACCTATATTTGCACTTTTGCCTATAATTGCTGGAGCATTTATTTTGCTAGTGCCTTCTTTTAAATGGTCAAAGCATATAGCTTTAGCTTCAAGCTTGCTTTCTCTATTTTTGATTATTTTAATTGTTTTAGCTCCTCCATCATCATACAACTTGCAATGGTTTAGCATTTATGGAATAGACATATCATTAATTCTTGCAACGTATGCATTGAACAAGATTCTTTTAATCCTTGTTGGAATTATAACTCCTTTAATCTTTTTTTATTCTTTTGGTTATATGGATGTACCAAGCGAACAAAAAAGATTTTATTTTGAGATAAGCATATTTGCAGCTTCAATGATGCTCTTTGCTATATCAAATAATTTTATATCCCTTTTCATTGCTTGGGAATTTTTAGGGATAACAAGTTATCTCTTAATAGGTTTTTGGAGATATAACCAAAAAGCTCTTCTTGCATCTAGAAAGGCAATAACAACAATAATAATTGGTGATTTGCTTCTTTTAATTGCAATTGCTTGGATTTATATAGCAACTTCATCTTTTAACTTCTCAGCTATATCTTATAGTAAAGCAATTTCAATCCCTCTTGTGCTTATTGCTTTGGCAATATTTACAAAATCCGCCCAGCTCCCTTTTGAAGAATGGTTGCCAGATGCAATGGAAGGCCCAACGCCAGTATCTGCATTTCTGCACTCCTCTACAATGGTAAAGGCAGGCGTATTTCTTGCAATGCTTCTTTTTCCTTTATATTCCGCTGCAAATTTATTGTGGCTTTTTCTCGTTTTTGGCATAATAACTTCAATAATTGCAGTAACGAATGCAATATCTGAATACCACATAAAACGCATACTTGCATATTCTACAATGGAAGATTTAGGCTTAATGTTCATAGCATTAGGCCTTGGCAATTTATATGTTGCATTAGTCCTTTTTATAGTACAGACTTTTTATAAGGCCCTATTATTTATGGCATCAGGTTCAATAATGAAGGCGAATGATGGTGAAACAAACATATATCGCTTATTCAATTCGAAATCTAATTCAATCCTTTATTATTCTATGCTAATTGGCGTTATTTCATTTGCAGGAATATTTCCTCTAGGTGGTTTTTTCGGCAAAGTATCTATAGAAGCGCTTGCTTCTAACGCCATTGAATATGCAATTTTGCTTGCAATAGATTTTGGTTCAAGCATTTACATTTTTAGATGGCTTATTCCTCCATCACGAAATTTTACCGGTTCAAAAAATCCAAGTATAAATTATAAGTTTTTGCCTATCAGCATGGAAATTTCTGAACTGGCGGTTGCAGCACTAGTAGCTGTAAGCGGTCTTTCTTTCATATTTATTCAACAGCTATCTCATATAAGCATAAGTGTTGTTTCTTCACTGATCGAAACATTATGCGTCGCCGCTGGATTTATAGTTGCTTACTTAATGTTCAAAGCAAGCAAATTTTCTTTTCATCCCAGCAAACGCCTTTTTAACTTAGCCTATAATAGCATATTTGTCAACATTGCTTATAGCTACGTTGTTAAGGCCTTTGAAATTATAAGCGAATACATAAGTTATTTTGATGAGTTTGTTGACCGCGTTTTTATATATCCTGGAAAAACTACTATTATATTTGCAAGGAAACTTGCAAAAATAGTTACGGGAAATGTAGATACATATGCATTTGCAATTTTAATCGGCATAATACTTATAATATTAATTATTTCATTTTGACTTTGCAAGCAGGAAGCAGCTTAGCAAGAAATGATAGCAGGCAAAAGTGTTTATAGTTATATTTGTAAAAGAAATTAAAGCAAAAGCAAGGTAGAAAATAAATGCAGAAAATATGCAGGCAAAGGCAAAAAGAAAAAAAACTGCTATGGCATAAGATAGGTTAATAAAGCACCACGCAATACAGCAAGAGACTAACCCATAGTATAAATTCATAGATCTCCACACAATTGCCTGGCAAATGCCTTTGCTGCAAAAGTAAAAAATGCTTTTAAGCAGAGGTGACAGATTGCTATGCACTCGCAAGCATTATATAAAGAAAAGTTTAGATTGCAGATGTAGCAGGCTTTCATCTGCAAGAAATGGCAATTAATCAGCTAAAACTGTGAAAAAATGTTTCCATTTATTATTGCAATGTTCGTTATATTGGCGTTTTCATTAGCTATTATTGCTATATTTAAGGATAGGTTTAGTTACTATATTGCTGCTGCTTCCTCATCTATAATATTGATTTTGAATGCTGCAATAGATATTGAAGCGTATACAAATGGTTGGCCATCATTATCAGCATATCTATATCTTCCATTTTTATCTAGCAATTTAACTTTTACTTTTAATCCAACATCTGCAATATTAGTGACAATGTCATCTATTGTTATTTTTGTTTCTGTGATTGCAGATATAAAAAATTTACAAAAAAAAGGAATGGCATTTTTAGTAATGCTTTTTGAATTTGCAACAATTGGCCTTTTTACTTCTGCCAGTTTACTGTCTTTTTATATATTTTGGGATATTGGCGTCGCGGCTTCGTTTTTCATGATAAATAATTTTGGTGGACCTATTCGTCATAAAGCCGCAATGAAGTTTCTTATATACTCTTTTGCAGCAAGTGCATTATTGCTTTTTGGGATTCTTCTTATATACTTTTTGCCTTCAGTTCATACTTTCAATATAGGTTCTATAGTGGCGACTCAAATACCTGATTCAGTTCAAACAATAATATTTGCAGTGTTGCTTTCTGCATTTATGATAAAAGCCTCGATATTTCCGTTGCATTCTTGGATGCCTGATGCATATTCCGAAGCACCTACTTCTGGAAGCATGCTTCTTGCCGGAATCTTATCAAAATACGGCATGTATGGAATTTTGTTGCTTTTTATCATGCTTCCAATATCAGCAAAATTATCTTTCTATATAATGTGCATTGCTTTTATATCTACGTTTTATAGTGCTTTTGTTATGATTCAACAGCGTGACATAAAACGCATGCTAGGTTTTATGAGCATGGCTGAACTATCGTTTTTACTTATAGGAATAAGTTCAGCAAACCCTATAGGAATTTTCGGGGGAACTTTTGGTTTACTTTCGCATGGATTTAGCATTGCACTTTTATTTCTTGTAGCAGGTAGTATGGAGTACATATTCTCAAGCAGAAATATTGCATTTTTAAAAGGAGTCATAAAAAGCTCAGTATCTACATTTTATTCTTTTATAATCGGTATATTTGCTTCGCTAGGGCTTCCTCTCACTACAGCATTTGTTGCAGATTTGCTAGTTTCTATCGGTGCATTTAAGGCCTTTGGTTTTATTGCACTTCTTCCTTTACTCGCATTTGTGCTAATTGCAGCTTATGCCTACTACGTAATTGAAATTATCTCTTATACAAAAAGCGTAAATGAAAGTAACTTTTTAATTGGAAAAACCTATAAATTTGGATATGCTGTGTTAATTTTATGTATATTTATATTTGGTTTGATGCCTTTCATATTTACTTGGATGATATCATGACATTTACTGCGGAATTGATTAATTTGCTACCTTTTCTGATTACTCTTGTTGCATTTATGCTCGGCATTTTATCTATATTTATAAAAGGCAGACGAGCCTTTAATTTTTCTTTTGTAGTTCTTTTTGCCATAAATGCGTTAATAAGCATATTATTGTTATGCAATCATGCCTCCTTTACCCTGTCTATATTCATAGTAAATGCATTTTCTCTTTTAATATTTGCAATCTTCTCTATATTTCTTATGCTTATTTCACTTGCATCTATAAAAGAAGAAAAGCCTTTTATGTTTCTTATTTCAATGGTATACATAGCTGTGCTTTTGGTCGCTTTTTCACGTTATATTATAACTGTTGCAATAGGTATTGAATTTTCTGCTATTTCATCTGTATTTTTAGTTCTTGCTGGAAAAAGCAATCGAGAAGCAGCAATAAAGCTTTTTATAATGAGTGCAATTACAATATCATTAATTGCTATGGCTCTTTCGATATTGCTTGCATATAATGGCACAATGCAACTTGTTTCTTTATCTATCTCTTCTATTTCTAGCTTTTTGCTTTTTGCAATGATTCTTTTGGCTGCAGCCTTATCTATAGATGCAGCCCAATTTCCATTTAATCTTTGGATTCCTGATGTATATGAAGGGGCGCCGACAAATGTAACCTCTTTGCTAGCTTCAGTTAGTAAGGGCTTGCCTTTTGTTGCAATATTGCTTATTTTTTCAACTCTATTTATAGGCTATGTTAGCCAATATTCTCAGATTTTTGAAATATTTGCCATATTAACTATGTTTTTTGGAAATATAGTTGCAATAATTCAAAAAAATGTAAAACGCATGCTAGCTTATTCTTCAATTTCGCAAGCTGGCTATATAATGGTAGGAATAGCAGTAGCATCGACTTTTGGCTTCTCTGCTTCAATATTCCAACTTTTTTCATATGGCATAATGGCAATCTGCGCATTTAGCATAGTTCAGGTTTTAGAGATCAGAGGCATAAAAAGCATAGACGAATATGCTGGATTAAATAAAAGGAATGGCACTGCAGCCTTTTCTCTTTCTATATCTCTACTTTCTATGGCGGGTATGCCTCCTTTGGTTGGATTTGCAAGCAAATTTTTCCTTTTTGCAAGTGCAATAGATAACGGCATGATACTCTTGGCGGGGCTCGGAATTTTGAACAGTTTTATTTCAATCTATTATTACGGCAATTTGATAAGTGCAATATATGAGGATAAACCGCAAAAACGGATTGCTATGCCCATTGAAATAAAAATAACCGCTTTGTTCTGCTTGTTAATTGCCATAGTTATTGGTATATACCCTTATGCGTTTACTGAAATTGCAAAGATTGCAATATCATCAATATGATTTTCTTGCAATTATGTTTTTAATTGTTTGTATAGGGCTATCCATATCTCCATATTTACCTAACACTTTTTCCATTCCGATAGCTTTTAGCAATTTAATAAAATGATCAAAAGCAAAATCACTAGAATTTACATAGTAATTATGTAATAAAGAATTTGCTGCAAAATCAAGCCCAAATCTTTTTCTCCATGCGTTTTCGTATTCCATCAAAGTGCTTCTATGTTCAAAGTGCTCTCTTATCTTATCGGCAGCAACATAACTGCAAAGTACTCCATAAACTATCCCACCACCTGTTGAAGCTTTTACTTGCCCTGCTGCATCTCCAACTAATAAAATATTGCCTTTAACCGTAATTTCTCTTCTTTCAATCGGTATTATGCTAGCATATTCTTTAAGTTTATGTGAATCTTTTAGTATACCTTCTATTTTTTTAGTAAAATTGTTAAAAGCTATTTTACTACTTATATTTTTATTAGATTCTACTCCTATGCCTACCTCGATTCTATTTTTTTTATGTGGTGCAATCCATCCAAAAAATCCATTTTTCCTTGTATCTAAATATATGTTTACCTTGCTGCTATCTACCTCTTCGTTTATTTCATATTCTGTTTTATATGTAAGTAAATATTTTTTTATCCTCGGAAATTCAAATGTTTCTGCAGTATCAGAAAGTGCTCCGTCTGCTCCAACTATAACCTCATATTCTTTGCTCAAATTTCTGATATCTTCCTTTTTAATTCCGCTGTTCAATCTTATATCTACGCCTTTTTCATTTGCAAATTTCATACATTCAACTGCTAATTTCTTTCTATCCAATAAGTATGCTTTTGTTTTCTTGGAATAAACTTCAAATCTAATATCTTTTATAAAAAAATCTGCTCCACGAAATCCATTAATAATTGCATTATCATAAGGCAATGAAATTTTTTTAAGCCCTTCTACAGAAAGTATACCTGACGCTTTATCTGCTTCATCGTCAATATTTTTTTTCCTCTCAAATATCGTTGTTTCAATATTATATTCTGCCAATCTACTTGCAAGCATTAATCCAATTATTCCTCCGCCAATTATGGCAACTTTTTTATTTCTCATGTAACCTTCCGTAGGCTACTTTTTAATTATTGCATACTAAATCAAAAAGCTGTGTCTTATAAATAACAATAATATAAAACTTAACGAAAGGGATATAAATATATAGTGTAACAAAATAGTAAAGATTTATTAATACTTATCGGTGATTTAACGAACAAAAAAAATATTGTTGTGGAAGAACCAAAAGATTCTGAACAGTATCTTCATCCTAAAATAAAAGTTGAAAATATTGTAGTTAGTGCATCCTTGCATGCTATGATAGACCTTTATGAGTTATCTAAAAATGTCCATGCTGTTGATTATGAGCCTGAACAGTTTCCTGGTGCAATATTTAAAATAACAAATCCTAAAGCTGCAATAATATTATTTAAAAACGGAAAGATGATATGTACAGGAGCCAATACAATGGAAGACATAAAAAAAGTTCTTGCTTATGCAGCAAGTGTAATATCAAAATACGTTATAGAGCTAATCCCTGCCGATAGCCCATCAAAAGATGAAAAAACTAACTCTTCATAGTTTTTTTCAATCCTTTATCAAATTCAATAAAGAATTTATCCCAAGAATATTTTTCTTTTACTCTATCGGCGCCTTTTTTTCCAATTAGATCTGCAATTTTTGGATGCTCTGCAATAAATATCATTTTTTCAGCCATTTCTTTTTCATTGTTTATTAAAAATCCTGTTTTGCCATTTTCTATTGTTTCTTTTGGCCCTCCTTCGTTTACAGCTATAATGGGTTTTCTAGATGCCATCGCTTCTAAAGGAACTAATCCATAATCTTCATTTAGTGGAGGATATAAAATTGCTGTAGCTTTGCTATATAATTCTATTTGCATTTTTTCTGATACATTTTTAAATATTTTTACGTCACCTATTTTATTTGCTTCTCTTTTTATTTCATCATAATATTCTTTAAATATTTTATCATTTGAAACCGCGCCAGTTAATATAAGTTTGTAGCCTTTTACCTGTTTTTTAAAAATTTCAAAGGCTTTCAATGCAAAATCTTGCCTTTTATTTGGCGAAATTCTTGAAGGATAAAAAAAGTACTTATCATCGCCTTTATTTGCATACTTTTCATATTCGATACCTCCATTTAATACTATAGCATCATCCCTGCCATAATATTTAATTATCCTTTTTTTAACATTTACACTATTTGCAAATATAAATTCTATTTTCTTTACTTCATACTGATCTATTTTTTTTATAATTTTTGATCCAAATATATAAACAGGCTTCTGATACCATTTTTTTAAAGAAAGCCTAAATTTATATAAATCATAAATATCTCTAAGTGGCGTATGGCAATACCACAATACTTTTTCATTTTTATTTCTTATCCAATGGCTTGGAGCAATATGTGCATTTATAACATCATAATCTTCAAGCTTGAGATTATAAAAGCTTAAGCCATAATTCAATCCCTGCATAACTCTGCCATACGGCAAAATTTTTTTTAATTTATTAGAACCTACAACTATAATATCCAAATCTTTAAATTCAGGAAAAGTAGTATCTGGATTATATTCTGCCGTATATATTTTTGCATGATAATGCTGTGCAATCTTTAATATTACTCTTTCTGCCCCGCCATATAAAGTTAGATTAGATTGTGCTATTGCAATATCCATATAAAAAGCCTTAATCTAAGATTGTTATAGGTATTACGCCTTCCTCAAATTCAAGTTCAGCTAAATCTATAGGATCTATCATGTGTTTGGGAACTTTCACAAGTGGCGGTGCGCCATATGCTAACTGCAGTGCCCTGGCCCCAATTATTCTTGCCTTTTCAAATTTATTATATTGTTTTGGCATAATATAACCTACAAAATTTTATAAATAAAAATTTAAATATCCATATTGCTTGGCAGACAAGTCAAAATCATTAAATTCTATGCATTGTATCAAATATCTGTATAAAACTTATATTGGATTTGGTTTAAGTTTGCTTTTTACTTTTTCTATTTCGCTTTTTACCTCTTTTTTCCAATTTTCAAATTTAGCAGGATCTTTTGGATATCTTGAATATATTTCATTCATTTTGCTAATTTCTCTAACTGCAAAAATCAAATTTGAAAACGCGCGAATATTTTGCGCTCCTTTTATAATCAATTTTACTTTATTAGCCATGCTAAGTTTTATAGGCTTCCCATAAGCTAAAGCTTCTGCCTCCTCAAGTGTCACAAAGTTTTTCATACCATAATTAAGTTCATCATTATTTAAAGATTGCAGATAAATTCTAAAAACCTCTAATCCTCCTGTTTTATTACCATAAACTTCATTGAATCTTATATTATAATCCCAAAGAGTATTTAAATTAAATTCTTTTTTATTCAAAGAATCATTTGCGCATTCTGCAGCAAGTATTCCTGCAGAAAGTGCTGGGCCAATACCTCCTGCACTTACAGGGTTGGGCATCATCATGCTATCTCCTGCACCAAGATATCCATTAAAAGCAAGGCTTTCTATTTGCCTTCTTACTCCTACAGACCAAAATCCTTTTCCATTCTCAAATTCATTGAATAATTGAAGATCTTTAAAAACCGGATTGCTTTTAACATACTCATCTAATAGCTGTTGTAATGTGCTGTTTTTATTCATTTTTTTATTTCTCAATTCGAGACTTGTTTTTTGTACTCCTAGTCCAATATTAATCTTATTATTTTTTTTGGGGAAAACCCAGCCATAGCCCCCAGGAGCTATTTGTTGATTAAGATGTATAAGTGCATTATCAGGATCATAAAAACGTTTATCTTCATGATTAATTTTGAATGTATATATATATCTTCCTGTAGCCTCAATGTCATCAATATCTATATTTCTTTCTATATAAGGATTTTCTGGTAATTTTCTACGTATTGTAGTTGCGATACCTAAAGCATCTATTGTAATCTTTCCTAAAATCTGTACATCTTTTTTTGCTTTATTCTTTCCATAAATTCCCTTTACGGCATTTTCATTGATTATCGGGCCTTCTACTTCAAATTCAGGTTCATACTCTATGCCATTTTTTAATGCAATTTGCAATAATTTTTGTTCAAATAGCGGTCGATTCAATATTGCTCCTTCCCCTTCAAAAGGAAACTTAGATTCTAAGTCTGGTGAAAGTGCATATATTTTATTTAAATTTTTATCTATTTCTGGCTCTGAAAATGTTGTTCCGGTATGCGCTTTTACAAAATCTAGATGTGCCTTAGCAACAGCATCTCCACAAACCCACCCCCAATTTGTCTTTTTTCCTATTTCATCTATTTTATTTCTATCTAACAAAATTGCTTTGATACCTAGCTTTGAAGCAGTTAATGCTGCAGCAAGCCCTGCCATTCCCCCCCCAGCAATTATTAAGTCATACTCTTCAGACATTTGTTCACCCAAGCTTACGCAAAACATAGTAAATGAGTTTATAACGCTATTTTTTCACTTAACAGCTATTTTTTCACTTAACATTTTTATTCTTTTATTTTATATATACCTATGCATATTTCGCATAACTTTTAGCAAATATCTTTTTAAGCGACAAATATTTATGCTGTTGTAAGTAAATAATTATAGTTAGTGATTGAATGAGTCAATTTGGTTCGCAATATCATGGTCCATCTAAGACAAAAGGATCTGGGAATGGCAAGCATAAGAAAAAATTTATGGATAAAAAGAAAAGAAATGTTGGTGGTTATTTCTCGGCAACTAAAATGGCAGATGAAAATGTAATAAAAAGAATACGTACAAGAGGAGGAAATTATAGTATTGTATTGAAAAAAGTTGCGTATGCCAATTTGCTAACGAATAGTGGGATAAAAAAAGTAAAGATAAAAGGCGTTTTAGAATCCGCTGATAATCGTAATTTCGCTCGTCAGAACATAATTACAAAAGGCACTGTGATAAATACTGATTTAGGTAAAGCCATAGTTACAAATAGCCCAGGTAGAGATGGAATTGTAAACGCTAAAATAAAGGTAGACTGAATGCCCGTTTGCGTATATGAAATAAACGGAAGTGATAAAGCAAAAATGAAAAAAATTTTATCGTATGATCCATATTTAGATTCTACAGTAATACCAAAAGATGACAATAACACAGAAGACATCATAAAAGATCAAAATGCTCAAGAAAAAATATCAAAAATCGAAGAACTGAAGAAAAATGACCCTTATTTTGACATAATATTTGTGCGTCAAGAATATATTTTATTCGATGGATCATCAATTTCACTTAATCCTTCTAAATGTTATCTTTACCTCAAGGCAAATGAAGAATTTCTTGCAAAAGCAGAGTTAAAACTTAAAAGACTATTTCCCAATATTGTTCGCATAAATAAAGAAGCAGAAGAAAAAGTTATAGAAAAGGTAAACGAGCAGCAGCAAAAAGCAGAAAGTGGATTTGGCTTTATTTTTGGTAATTAATATTATTAAAAAGTTATATATTAACCCAACGAGCGAAAGCCCATAGCGCAAGCATGGTAGTTCACTTTGTTGATATTGTCTTCAAAAAGCATAAGGTAATTGCTTGAACATAATAAGTATAGAAAATTTACCTTCAGAGGTTATTCAGACCTTATTTAATTCTGCTGATGCAATACTAAATGGTAAACAATTTACTTTTCATTTTAATTCATTACTTTTATCAGATTCTTCGCCAACTTCTTATCAAAATTCTAAAATATTAGAAGAAGCAGTAAAGGCACTCGGTGGCAGCTGTAAATATTCAACTGAGCCATATTTAGATAAATCCTTTGATATCGTACTAAGTACTTTATCAGATGAAAATGTATTAAGGCAATTTGTATCTTTAAATATACCTTTACTTAAAGTTTCAACTGCTAATGAAAATACAATAAGGGCTCTTATAGATTTATACGCAATAAGAAGGTTTTTTGACACTTCATCAAGAATTGCGGTTACTGGAGAACTTTCTTCAGATATTGCAAATTCTTTTTTAGTGCTAGCAGCTAAATTAGGGATAGAGCTAGCTCTAATTTTGAAAGGCAAGCCGCCTTTTGAAAAATATTTATCTATAGCAAGAAATTATAGTATAGTGACTTTGCATTCTTCATTAGAAGCAGCTTCTTCTGGCTTCGTATATTCAATTTCTGAAGAAAATAACTCAGACTTAACAGGTGCAATCAAGGTACTATATTCAAGCAAATATAATAAGCAAAATCAAATAAAAGAAGAAGAAGTTGCAATTGCAATGGCAATGCTTCTTTATTCATTGAATAAATTAGATTAATCGTTTCCTATATTGCCTACAATCTTGCCATATTTGTTTATCAATAAGCTTAATGTAGCATTTGTTGCTTTTGTACTGTATTCTAATAGCCAGCATGAATAGCAGGTACTATTTGACATATTAAAAGCAGGCATAAAAACTGCTTTTGCTGTAATTGAATTATATCCATATTTTTGTATAAAATTTAATAACGGCGCATAAGATTGATTATAAGGTATAGCTATAGCTATTTCCGGAAGAGTAATTAAGCTATCTTGCATTTCGCTTCTACTATATTCTGCATTTACACTGCAAGAATTACCATTAAATGCTGAATAAACTGCTGTAGTTATATTAGCTAAGCCCAATGCAGGATAATCAATTTTTATCATTTTTACATATGGGCATATTCTGCTTGCATTTTCAGTAATTAATATCGACATATCCCAGCTTCCTTGATGTTCTATAGATTTCGACACATTTATTATTGTTATGTTTGCATTAGGTATTTGCTGTTTTAGGTCGCTTATAACTATTGCTATTGCTGCATTTTCAGTTATATTACTACTTGTAAGTTTTGGATATGTGAACCATATTGCTATTGCCACTATAGTGGCAGCAACAAATGCCAAAACAATTATTTTTACAAGTAGATCCATTAAATCATTATTTATTATCTAGCAAAAATCTATATATTTTCTCTATTTATGTACAATTAGCAAAATTGCTTTTAGAATATTAGATTCAAATTTTTGCATTTTTGAATTTATTAATGCGTATAAAAATAAAAGTAAATTTAGAAATATAAACTTGCATCATAAAACATAAATGCTTTATTTTGAAAAATATTAACTCAGTAAGTGGAAGCTCCTGGCTTGGCAAGGGAATGAAAGACAGCAGAAGATCCTACTTCTGCAAGAGGTATATTGGAATATATAGATTATTCTAGATTATTCTGCATGTGAAAGCAAGCATTGCAGTTGAAGCGAGAAGCTCCAAAGTTACTGGCACAGCAGGAGCCAGTTCGTAAGGATAAGGCAGTTTACCACTATTATAATAATATACATATCATAACATATATATTTATACATATATATTTATACCATTTAAATTAATGTAATGATTATATGATTGATGGTAAAGAAGCTTATGAAAAAGTGCTTGACGAAGTAAAGAGGCATATTTCTGGAAAAACGGATGTTATTGAGCTTATGTTTATAGCATTGCTTGCGAATGGGCATGCTTTATTAGAAGGAGTTCCAGGAGTTGCAAAAACGACAATGGCAAAAACTTTAGCAGATACTATAAGCGTAGATTTTTCCAGAATACAGGGTATGCCTGATTTGGATATAAAAGATATTATAGGGTATACTTATATAGACGAAATGAACGAGATACAAATTAAAAAGGGTCCTATATTTACGAATATTTTGCTTATAGATGAATTAAATAGAGCCCCACCTAAAACAACAACTGCATTGCTGGAAGCCCTTGAAGAACGTATGGTAACATTAGGAAACCAAACGATTCCTCTTAAGAGGCCTTTTATTGCTTTGGCAACTCAAAACCCCCTCAATATAGAAGGAACTACACCACTTCCAAAAGTACTTGCAGATAGATTTTTGCTTCGCATAGAGGTTACTTACCCTGAAAACGCAGATGAAGAAACTACAATACTTAGAATAAAAGAAAGAGAAGAAAATCCTGAAGTAAAAAAAGTCCTTACTTCTAATGATGTATTAGAACTTCAAGGTCAAGTGAATTCTATAAAAATGGAAGACGATGTAGCAAATTATATAACAAGACTCGTAAGAACAACAAGAGAAGAAATACACGTAGTTATGGGAGGCAGCCCAAGGGCAAGTATAAGCTTTATGAAATGCGGAAAAGCAAGAGCACTGATACATGGCAGAGATAAAGTTTTAATTGAAGATATTAAAGTATTAGCAAAGCCTATTTTAAGCCATAGAATTGTTGTAAGATCAACAGGTGCTATTGGTGTAAACGGCGTTATTGATGGAATAATTGCAACAATGCCTAATTAGGTGATTCAAATGGAAGAAAACAAAAATCTCGTAGGAAAAGTAATAGAGCATAAAGTTAATGACTTAAAATTGACAATATTATTGAATGATAAATTAAAAGTTGGCGACAAAATAATGATTAAAAAAGACGATAAACAAGCTAGTTTTATAATAAAAGAAATAACAGTAGATGGTATAAATGTGGATAAAGGTTTTGATGGAGATATTATAGAAATAGCTGTAGAAAACGCTACAGAACAATTATCTGATGGTCTCGTATATAAAATATGATAAACTGCCTCAGTAGCTCAGTGGTAGAGCGTCTGCATGGTATTTATCCACAAAGCAGAAGGTCGCGGGTTCAATCCCCACCTGAGGCTATACCCTTAAACGCTTAGATTTGATAATGCACTTCCTGCCTTGCTTATGGTTCTCAATATTAGATTTATAATTTTTTCATAATACTTGCAAACTGCCTGCCTAACATTAGCTTACTTCAGTTGTCTTTGCAAATTTCTATATTTCTATAAGAATGCAGCGCCGTTTGTATCATGATTGTTTGCTTTTATATCCTGCCAAATCAACTAAGCTCATAAAAATTATAAAAATGAGATACGAATTTCTCTTTTCTTTTTAAGAATGTTTCCTTTAAAATCTATAATAAAGACAAGTATAAATAATTATTTGCATATATAACAACAGGTTGATGATTATGATTGGAAAAGATATTGAAGATAAAGGAGCATTATCCCTTACCGAAGTATGGGAAATACTTGAAAAAAGAAGAAAGGAAAGAGAGCTTACATACGAGCAACAATTGGCTTTAGATCATGCTGAGAAATTCAAATTGAGTAAGCAAGAATTCGACAAAATACATAAAAAATTGAGTGAAATAAATGGACTTGATAATTATCTAATATCAAAGATTATTGATATTAAACCTAAAGACGATATACTCTTAAAGCAAATATTAGCTTCAGAAAAAAAAGAACTTGATGAAAAAAGCATTGCTGATATTATTAAAATATTTAAAGATGAACGTGCCTAAATGGTAATAGATAAAAGTGCATTTATATGGAATTTCAGCCAGGGACGGAGAAGAGAGAGGAATATGCGTATGTCCTCGACTTTATGGCAACAGGCAAAGCCTATTCTGGTAAGGCAGAACCTGTAGTGCAACTTATCGGTGAAAATTGGTTTACTTTACTGGAAGCTACTGCGAAACCTTCTGTTTCTTTCATAATAGGAGAAAGAACTTATATAGGAAGCGGCGAAAGAGATAAAGTGAGTCTAATAAAAGGGCGTATAAGTTATGATGAACTCACCCAAACAGCTAAAAACGGATTAATTAATATAATTCTAAAGATAATAAAAAACAACGAGCAAAGATTTGTAAATTTTTTTAATGTATCTCCCCCATTAAACATAAGAGAGCATTCTTTGGAACTTCTACCTGGCATAGGAAAAAAATACCTTAACGTTATACTTGCAGAGCGAGCAAAAGTACCTTTTCAAAGTTTCAAAGAGCTTGAGGAGCGTGTTTCTCTTATACAAGATCCTGCATTAATGATAGCAGAAAGAGTTGTAGATGAATTGAAATCGACTCAAAGGTTTTATTTGTTTGTAAAGCCTTATTTCCCAAACACTGCGGATCATAAATATAGATAAAAGCTAACTATTTGCTTTTTCTGTATCAATAATATTATCAAGTTTTGTTGCTCTATTCCATATATAATCAAATCTTTTTATTGCATCCTTTTGAGTTACTTTTACAATATGCTCACTTTTTCTATTTATTATATTAAGTGGTGGTATTTTATATGCATTTGAGTCATCTATTAAGAGTCTTTCATGTTGCTTAATGCTATCTTCATCATTCATTACTCTTATCATAAATGTAACTCCTTTATTTGCAAGTTCTGTTGAATAATCTCTATAACTTTTTTTCAACTTTATGCTTGTTCTTGCATTGCTAGTTAATACAAGTATATCAGAAAAATTTTGTTCGTTTTTCTTTAGCAATAAAGAAAGGTTTTCTAAAGCAGTAGAATCAAAATGCATATCAAGTATCTTAAGTTTTCCCTTTAATTTTGCAAATAATTCATTAGATAATAAAAGTATATTTGAATATGGAGTATCTGGATTTATAGCAATATTTCTAGCAAGTTTTAGTTTGTTTTTTTCTTTTTTATTAAATATTAAGCTTATTGAAGAAGATATTACTACTACTGTACTTACATATGCAGCAATTTCTATATATGCTGGCATTATATAAAATTCAGATTCAAATAAAGTTAGCAAAAGTAAAAAAATTGCTCCAGTTAATAAAATTATAGCACTACTAATTCTTTTCATATACTTATTGAATAAATTGATAGTTGATACTGCAAACGAAGTAAGTGCACTTGCAAATAATATATACGCTATTCGCGCTGACATTGTATATGCAGGCATATTTATTATAATTCCAGTTATGAGAGAATTGCCACTCATGTTTATATTATATAAATTACCTAATGCAATAGCAGCATTGCCAAAACCAATTATAATTGATAAATTTTGCATGATGTATAAAGAACAGAAAAGCATAATTATACTCCCAGCAAAAATTAGCTCTATAATTAAACTATTCTTGTGCTTAATATTTATTTCCTGTGAATATTCATTCATTTGCCCCCCTTCTTATTTCACCATTTATATAAGTTATCAAAAAGAATAAATATTTTATGAATATTGCAATCCTACCAGCTACTTTATTCTGTTCTTATATATACTGCTTATATATACCGTGCATTGTAAGTTCCATTCGATAGGATGTTGAATTTTTAAATACTTATTCTTCCGAATACAAATTAAATCCCTACAACAGGGTTTACCTTCTCTCTTCGACTGCAGAACCCCTGTGTATAGTAGGGACAAGGCAATAACATGAATATTGCGACCAGTAAATATAAAATAGTAGAAGTTTGGGCCACAGCTTGGCTTTTGGTAAAGAGGCATGGGTACACAGTGAAGTGCGCAAACATTACTGTGCATTGGTAGTAAAACAATCTGAAGGGGGCATATCAGACAGGAAACTTGCAGATTTCCTTGAAAATTGCAATTTTGGTATCCGAAACGATGCGTGGCAAACAAGTGACATTGCTTGTACAAGATAGTACTGATATATCCGCATA
>JAVYWU010000006.1:0-23516 GCA_038877355.1 Candidatus Micrarchaeaceae archaeon
AAAATGATTTACAGTCGTAGATTCCTGGATCCTATTTTCCTATGCCTTTTTTCAAAAGATGCTTTTTTCCTCGACAAAAGTTTAATCTAATTTGATTTAGATTAAACTTAGATTAAACAAAATTTTTATCTTCCTCGAGGACAAGATTTTTGCCAGATTAAACTTTTTGCCATTTAGATTAAACAACTTTTTTAGATTAAACTTTTTGCATTTTTGTTTGTTTGAAATGCAGCTTCACATAACTTCTTTTTGAGTGTTTGAAAAGGCTGTTTTTATTTTATTATTTGTTTTATTTTTTATTTTATTATTGCTTTTACTATTTGTTTGAAAGTTTTATACAATCTTTATTTATTGCAATTAATTCTTTGCAATATATTATAGCAACATGCAGTTATTACTAACCTGCTATACGCCACCACTTTCAATACAATAGTAATACAATAATTTTATGCATTACTTTTATATATGCATTAGCAAATTGTTGAAAACTAGAGACCATTAACGAATAATTACGAGAATGCAAAAGGAACAGATGAAAATGCAATAATGCCTTCCTTTTGTTTATTGCAGAAGGAATATGGCAGAGAAGCATCATTTCTGCATTACATCTTGGCCAAAGAAGCCAATGCTGGAGCATAGCTTTAAAGTAATTTTTCTTTGTTGAATTTTTTTATTCCTATGTAAATTATTGCTGCATCTAGCAAGGCAACCACAAGCATTGTTTCAAGGAAGAATGAGAAGGTAAGATCAGCAATCCCAAATATTGCCATGAAAGGCATGGCAAGCAATGGCAGAATCAATAGGGTGCTTATCTGCTGCGCTTCTTTGATGCCTTTGACGTGTGATGACACCAGCACAACTACGCCTATGGTGGCGAGCGCAAGGAACGGCGCAAGGCACAGCATCATCACCCACCGTAAATTTGGAATTATATTTGTGCCGAACTGCATAAGCGATAAATAGTTTGTAATGTTTCCGTATATGCCAAATACCAGCAAGGTAAGCAAGATTGTAGGTATAAATGATGCAAGTATCTTGCCTGCCATGAACTCTGCATTGCTTACCGGCATTGTAAGCAATGCTTCAGATGTTTTCCGCTCTTTTTCTCCCGCAAAGCTGTCTGCAGCTATGACCGAGGCAGTTATAATTGGCAAGGTCATAAATATTGGCCCAAGCACATCAATCGAGAAAAAGCTCATGAAGGCATAGGAGTTTGACGCTGCTGCGCCAACGGCATTTTGCAAGAATCTGCTTGCTATTGCAGGGGCTGCATATTTCGTGACATAATACGTGAGAATAGGAAGCACAAAGGCGAAGAAGAGAGGCACGCCAAGCATAGGTCCGTATATGGAAATGCTGCTGAACGTCTCCTTCATATCTTTTGCTGCTATTGCATATGCCTTACCTGCATCCATGCTATCGCTTGTAAACGCCTTCTATGGCTTTTTCCATGTACCTTATCTCAGCTATATATGCCCCTTTTCTTATAAGCTCTTCGGCTATTTTATTTACATCTTTATAGCTTCTTATTGTTGCCTCAGCCTGCATGACCATGCCTTTCTTGCATTCTACTATGCCAGCAAGCTTGCTTGCTTCTATAGGCTTTGCAAACCTTATCTGTATATGCATGCCATTTGCTTCGTTTTCTATTATTTCTTCTATATCTGTTTTGCCGCTCATCTTGCCTTTTGCAATTATGTAAATGCTTCCGTCGAATCTCATTAGCTCGTCAAGCCTCTGTGTAACAAATATTATACAGCTTCTCTTTCCCATGTCTGTGAGCATGCTTCTTACAGAATCAGAAGAAGGGGCATCAAGGAATGCTGTCGGCTCGTCAAGCAGCAGTACCTCCGGATCGTTAAGCATAGACCTGCATATCGCAATCTTCTGCTTAGTGCCCCTGCTTAGCGTGCTTACCTTGCAGTCCATATATTGCATCGCATCAAGCTCCTTCATAATTCCTGACGCTTTTTTTACTGCTTTATCCTTCTCCATTCCGCAAAGCCTGCCGAAGAAGCTGATGTTTGCCCGCACTGTAAGGTTATCATAAAGTGCATAGTTTTCCGTAAGCAGCGATACCCTGCTTCTTGCTTTGTAATCATCGTAAAGATTCTTTCCAAGTACCTTTATACTTCCTTTGTCAATGCTATAAAGCCCATCTATGCACTTTAGCAAGGTGCTTTTTCCTGCGCCATTTGGTCCAAGCACAATGCTTATGCCTTTTTTAGCATAGAAGCTAACATTGTCAAGTGCATTTATATTTCCAAATTTTTTTACAACATTTTTTGCAACTATTTCATGCATCATATTGAATGGTAAACTTACCTTTATATATATTAATTATGCTAACCAAGTCAAAATTGCGTAATTTAAGAGCATCACAGCAATCTTTAAAAAGTAGTGGAAACGGATAATGCATTGGAAGAAAATATTTTCCGAGCCCATTTAGCATAATTGCACGGCAAGAGCTAAATTGGCGCGAATATACTCCTTTTGCGAAATCAATGAGAAGGTAATTGCATTTGCTTTTCTTCTATAAATTTATGGCATATGCAAACTATTTATATTTTTCTTAGCAAATAAGATATAGAGTATATGCCTAAAATATTATACTTATCCGCTATTTTAATTTTCATTGCATTTTTTGGCATGCTCGTTAGTTCGGCGTATGCCTCTGCATCCAATATATCGCTTATACCAACAAAATCTGAGCCGCTAGGCGTTTTTCCAAAAGCGATAGGAATCGTTTTGCTTATTGCTGGAGTTGTTGTGGTAATAGCTGTGCTTTACTATTTAATGTCAAGAAAACATACAATTGGCCAATAGCGTTTAATTAGAATTCAAGTTTGCAGAATTGCATGCTTTACTTTTTTTATCTTTTTATTGTTTTTGCAAGTGGATCTTTGCGGTGCTTTGCGTATGCTTCTTCTATGCTTTTCATATCTTCATTGCTTAATGAAAACTCTGTTGCTGCTATATTTTCTTTAACATGCATTATATTGCTGGCCTTTGGTATGGGAAATACTTCCTTCTTTATAAGCCAGTTTATTGCAACTTGGGCTGGAGTTTTATTGTATTTCTTGCCTATACCTTCAAGAAGCCCTACAAGCTCTTTGTCTTCAAAAATCTTCCCGTGTGCAAGCGGGCTGTATGCTATGATCTCTATGCCTTCTTTCTTGCAGTAATCAATCAGCCCCTCGCTTTCTATGTCCCTTGTAACTATGCTGTACTCAACCTGATTCGATGCTATTTTATACTTTGACATTGCTTCCTGGGCCTCCTTCAGCTCTTCCACAGAAAAATTGCTTACCCCTATGCTGCGTATTTTACCTTCATCAGCAAGCTTTTCCATTGCTTTCATGGTTTCTGCTATTGGCACGTCTTTGTTAGGCCAATGGAGCTGGTAGAGGTCCACATAGCTTGTGCCTAATCTTTCAAGGCTTGCATAGCAGGCTTTTATTGCATCATCATACCTAAAATTGCTTGTCCAGAGTTTTGTTGCTATAAACAGTTCTTTTCTATTTTTTGCTTTTATTGCTTTTCCAACTATGGATTCTGTGCCGTAAATCTCTGCTGTATCTATGAAGTTTACACCGTTATCTAATGCATATTTTAATGCTGCAATATTTTCCTGCTCGCTTCCAGTAAGCTGCCAGGTACCAATCCCTAGCTCAGAAACTTTTATATCTGCTCCGTCAAAATTCTTTTTTTCCATTATATCACTAAGCTTTTTTGCCAAGCATAAAAAATGGTAGCTTCGCTATGCAGAGGCAAGCAAAAGTGCTTTCTTGCAGCGCTACAGCCGCGTGCACTGCAATGCGCACATGATATGCGGCTTGGAAGCATATAACCCTTTGGAACGGTTGCTCATAAAATGCAAAGCACTTCTTTGCTTTTGCAGAAGGCATTTATGCAATTTGCTTCCTAGTTCTTCGCCAAGCCAACGCCCTTCGCTGCAATGTATGTAGGATTCCATGCAAGTGTAAGGTATGTTATAACTCTTCGATTGCTTGCATGCAATTTGCATCGTATTGGCAAATATCCTTTTAGTTTCTGCTTTGCCATGCCAACTCTATCTCTTTTGGTATTCTCTTTTGCAAGTTGCTTTAGCTTTTTGTATTGATTTTTGCTGGCTGCATCTCTGCCCATGCTGATATTTGGTACTTGCTATTTTGATGGAATTAAGTTATATGCTTGCCGTTCCATGCCGTTATCCTTTCTATTATTCCTTTTTGCTGTTTGCTTTCACTTCACTTTGAAGGGTGGGCGTTCTGCTATGCATACTAAGTTGAAATATTTGCTATCGAAAGATTTGCAAGAGGAAGTGAGCTTGCTGGCTTATCTGAAAGGGTAAAGTTTCCAACTGCTATGTATTCATATTCTTGTATCTCGTTTACTGTTATTCTAATCCTCACTATTTTACCAAATACTGTTGTAAGAGGTATGGTGACATTCCTGAACATAAAAGTCTCTTGCGCACCGTTTGAAAACTTATAGGTATTAAAGTAGCCTTTTACCACAGTGCGATTGTTGTATATAATTCCAACATATATGTAAGGCGAATAATATCCGATAACTTGGAAATTTAAGAATGGTTTTGTTACAAGAAAAGGCGATGAAGTCAAATTGCCGGCAGACCTTGTCTGCATTGAGCATGAATAGGTGCTTGCAAAGTATTGCTTTCCATATCCGCTCCATTGCGTGTTTTCAGGATAACAGCCATTGCTGTTAGCATAAGATATGCTGATAGGCGCAGAGCCAAATGCATTGCCAGTTACATTCCATCCTGAATATGTGCCACTGCCAAAATCGCCATTAAAAACATAGGTATAAACGCTGCTTTTTATCGGCTCAAAAGTCTGATTGAAAAGCAGCATCGGGTACATGCAGCTTGCATTCTTTGCAAAGGTTGCGTTTTTGGGCCCAAGCGAAAAGCTTATCGTATAATTTTGATAAGGCAAGTTCTTTATGCTTACAAGCTGCGTGCATGGATCAGTAACATTAGCATTTATATAAGTATTATTATCCTGCCCTGTGACTGTGATTTTCATATATGCATTTTTGCCGGAGCGAGCCCAAAGCGCAAGATTGCCTCCGCTCCACGAGCAAGTTTGATAGGAATTACTTATATTATTTACTATCGGCCCTATAATCAAACTGTTGCATGATGCATATGTAATTTGTTTTATTGTTGTTGTATTTGAATAATTGATGGAATTGCTTGTATTTGAAAGGATAGTGGTCGAAATTGAAGAAGTTGAAATTATTGTATAATTATGGTGGAAAACATTTACAACTGCTCTAAAATTGAATCCTGTATAAATGTATATAACAATTAAAAAGATTATAACCAAGATTATGAAAGATATAAGACCTTTTTTCATAAATCTCAAGTTATATTTGCCTGATAACTTATTTATAACTATTGAATTAAATATAATCGATAAATGATATAAGCCAGCATTGCCAAAGATTTGTGTAATATGGCTTGCTTAAGGTGTTTGAATGCTTGATAAAATAGGCTTGATGGCTTACATTGCCATTGCTTTAGCCGCATTTATACTGCTTCCAAATGCCTACGCCAGCTATTATGTAAAAAACATAAATACCACTGTTTACTTGAACAGCAATAATTCTGCATTCGTCCATGAAGCAATAGCTGTTAACATTAGCAATTCCTCATTTATTGAATATACAATAGATAGGTCAAACATAAATCTAAATTTAAGCGCATGGCAATCGCTTATAAGCCCAAAAATAACACCACATATAATAAATCCAAGGATGGGGGTTTACGGCTTAAATTTGCTTCCAGGGCCACTGAGTAAGAAAAATGGCCAAGGAAGTACATATATATACTTGACATATTATGTTAGCAACATTACAGTGGCAAACCAGATAGCGCCAAGGACTACGCTTTATGTTTTTAATGCAAGCTTCTTGAATTTTGCAAGAGGGGCTGGAGGGGCGGTGCTTGGGTCTAATACAACTTTAAATATCGTTCTGCCAAATACTTCCAAGCTTATTGCTGCATACCCTCTGCCTGACATAGTGAACTCCAGCACTAATGCAAAAGAAATGCTTACATGGGAAAACGGCGAGCCATTATACAATTTCAAGCTTGTATTTGAGACGCAGGAAAGCCTTTCTGAAGAAGTAATAAGTTTTTTTGCAAACGTATATAGCAGTTTAGGGCTATTTTCCTATGCATTGATTGCAGCAGTAATAGCATTAATAATATTTTATACCTATGTAAAAACTAGGTAGCAGGTGCTTTTTTGGATGAAACAAAACTTTTATCTTTTATAAAATTGCATTCCCCTTGCACGCTAGACGCAATTGAAAAAAATGGGTTTGGGCTTGAAGAAGCAACTAAGCTATTAGATAGATTTGAGGCTAAGGGGATTGTTGAAATAACAAGATCTGAATACCAAAAAATCCAGCTTACAGAAGAAGGCAAAAGGTATTTAGAAAAAGGCTTCCCTGAAGAAGAATTGTTAAAAGAATTGGAAGCAAAAGATGTAGATATACAATCTATAAATCCTATTGCACTTGGGTGGGCAAAAAAAAATGGCTGGGTTTCGATAGATGGAAAAAGGGTTAAGATTACGGATGCTGGAAGAATTGCGCTCAAAGGCAAATATGAGCAGAAAATAGAATTGGAAAAAATAGTAGAAGGAAATGAAATCAGCAAAAATGCAATAAATGTGCTTGAAAAGAGAGGGCTTATCGAAGCAAAGAAAGCAAGGAAGATAGAAAGCATAGCAATAAAAAAAAGCATAGAAGAAGGCATATCTCAGCTTACTAGAGAAATGCTAAAAACGGGCTCCTGGAAAAGCAAAAGCTTTAAGAGTTATAGCATAGATATTGAAGAGGAAAAAGCATATCCTGCAAGGTTGCACCCTCTGCATCTGTTTATAAATAGAATAAGAAGCATATGGATAAGCAAGGGTTTTACTGAGATAAGGAATTCACCTATAGAATCGTCTTTCTGGAACTTTGATGCGTTGTTTGTACCACAAAACCACCCTGCAAGAGAAATGCAGGATACATTTTATTTATCAAATCCGAAGGAATTGGATATAGAGGAAAGTGATTCAATAGAGGCGATAAGGAAACTGCATGTTAAAAACTGGAAGAATAAATGGAGCGAAAGTTTAGCAAGGCGAGGTTTGCTTAGAACGCAAACAACAGCCGCTACAATCAAATACCTTAAAAAGCACCATAGCAGCAGGCTAATGAAATTTTTTACTGTTGATAGGGTATTTAGAAATGAAAGTATGGATTTCAAGCACGCTGCAGAGTTTTACCAATCAGATGGAATGATAGTGGGGGATAATCTTGGGCTTGCAAACCTTAAGGAAGTTCTGAATGACTTTTTTGCAGAGCTTGGAATAGAAATAAAAATAAAGCCGTCATACTTCCCTTTTGTTGAGCCTGGCCTAGAGGGGGATATGTACGACGAAGAAAGAGGAGCATATATAGAAATGGTAGGAGGGGGGGTGTTAAGAAAAGAAATTGCAAAGGCATTCGGCATAGACAAGACAGTGCTTGCTTGGGGCATAGGCATTGACCGCCTGTTGCTAAAGCAAATAAACCTTGAAAACATAAACGACCTTTACAAAAATGATATAGATTGGCTAAGAAATGTGGAAAGCATAGGGATTTAGATGGCTGTCGTATCTTTTTATATATCAGATCTTCAATCAAAAGGCATTGACATTGAGCTTTTCAAGAAGCTTGTATGGAATGTGGGCATGGAGGTTGAACATGAAAGCGGCGAGGAAATAAGCATTGATATAACGCCGAACCGCCCTGACCTGCTTGATTTCTTTGGCTGGGTTAGGCTTTATAAGCAGATGCATGGCGCAAGATTTGCCTATGAAGTTGCAAAAGGAAACATTGAAATAAAGATTGACAAAAAGGTGAAAGGCATAAGGCCTTATATAGAGGCATTGGAAGTTAGAAACATAAACTTGCAAGGAAATCTGCTAACTTATCTAATAAACTTCTCTGAGAAGCTTGGAGAAACATATGGAAGGAAAAGAAAAGAGCTGGCATTTGGCATACATGATTTGGCAAAGGTGCATGGAAACCTTGTATATAGTGCTGCAAAAGACGGAACCATTATACCCCTTGGTGAAAGCAAAGGAATGAAATTTTCAGAAATAATAAAAAATAATGATAAAGGCATTGAGTATGCAGGAGCGATAGAAAACAAGCGTGGGCTTCTGCCGTTTCTTATGGATTCGGAAAAAGTTATATCATTAATACCCATAATAAACTCTGAACTTACTAGATTATCAAATAGCACAGAATCATTGCTTGTTGACATAACTGGGAGGTCAAAAAATATTGTAAATGACGCTGCAAAGATACTTGCATGCTCTTTTATTGACCAAGGAGCCCAAGTTAGACTTTGCAATATAGAGGGCAAGTTTATGCAGATGGAAAGAAAGAGTGTAAAGGTAAGCATAAAAAAAGCGAATACTTTAATAGGGATAAAAAAAGAGGGGAGAGAGCTTGCAGCACTTCTTGATAAATTTGGTTATTCAAGCGCAGTATATGGAAGCAGTATTAAGACAGAGGTGCCACTGTATCGCACAGATGTAATGAGCAGTGTGGATGTAATAGAGGACATAGGTATAGCATATGGCTATGAAAACATAAAGCAAAGGCCAATACCCTGCGATTCATGCTCTGGCAGCGAATATGAGCTTGCAAAAAAACTGGAAAAAATTTCAATAGATATGATTGGGCTTGGATTTACAGAAGCAATGAACAATTACCTTGCAGAAGATAAAAAGGCAGAAATGGCAGGTATGGACATTGAAAAAATGATAAAGCTTGCAGAATCAAAGGTAAGCTTCACTTCAATAAGACAGGCATTGCTTCCAGGGCTACTTAACAATATAAGCTTATCAGCGCATGCAAAGATGCCGCAGAGGCTGTTTGAAATAGGCAGTGTATTTGCCATCGGCAGTTCAGGTAAGATAAAAGAGGATATAAATCTTGCATTAATAAGTGTGCATTCGAAGGCAAACTTTTCAGAGGCAAAGATATATATGCGTGCTGTACTGGACCTACTAGGCTATAAAGGCTATGAAATAAAGGAATGCAACAGCCCAACTTATATACCAGGCAGGCAAGCTAGAATATTTTATGGTGGGTTTGAAATAGGGAGATTTGGAGAAATAAGCCCACAAGTCCTTGAGAACTTTTCAATTTATGAGCCTGCGATTGCAGGTGAAATTGCAATATTCAGCGACATTTCTTATGAATAATTATATGTTTGCGCCAGTTATAACTATTGCAGTTGTAGCGCCAAAGTGGTTATTAGAATATGCTGCATAAGCTGCAATGCCTCCGAGTTCAGATGTGATTCCGTATTTGTAAAGAAATTTCTTTTGCATAGCGGCAAGCTCGGAATCATTTACTGTAAATATGCCGCCTTTTTCTTTTATAATTGCAATTGCTTGCTCGCCGTAAGTAGGGAAGCCTACAGCTATCGCATCGGCTTTTGTATTTGGCTTTATGTATTTTATTCTGGCATTAGCTTTTATGGCATTTGCTATTGGGGCGCAGCCGCTTGCCTCTACGCCGTATAGTGCAGGCAGGTGTTTTATAAATTTTGAGGCAAGCGCCTCTTTGGCTGCTTTATAAACTGCGGTGAATAATGTTGCATTTCCAATCGGCATTATTATATTTGATATGCCCTTGCCTAGCAGCTCATATCCTAGAGTCTTCTGCCCTTCCTTCCTATAGCAGTAATCTCCAGTCAAAAAGGCCTTCATCCTTTTAGAATAGTTTATAGCATGCCTTTGCGCCTCAGTGAAATCTCCATTAACCCTCGTCACATTTGCGTCGTGGGTATCGCGTATATACCTTGCCTTGTCGCGTGTGACGCCTTCGCTAACAAAAATTTTGGCTTTTATGCCAAAAAGCTTTGCATAATATGCAACTGAATAAGCCATATTGCCGGTAGATGCGCATACAATTTCGTTAAAGCCATATTCTGATGCTTTTGCTACCTCTATCACAGACCCGCGGTCTTTGAACGAATGGGTTGGATTTACAGTTTCTAGCTTTATGTAGGCTTGATTGGATTCTTTGACAAGAGGCGTCGGGCTTAACATAAAATGCTTGTATGATCCGGAAGGCATAAGCCCCTCATAATCCCAAAACGACATTGCATTTGAAGGGAAATGCAACTTGCCATCGTATATAACTTCAAGTATGCCCGAACATTTCTCACATATTTGAGAAGCATAGCTGCTTTCATATTCGGCGCCGCATGAATTGCATCTTAAATGGTATTTCATGCTATCCCTTATCGCTTATATTGTAAAGCAAGTAATATATGTTTTACGCAACTTCAGCTCTGCAAATAGGAAGCCCTTTTAGCTTGGCAAGGAGAAAAGGGAGCAAAAGTATTATAGTTAGACTAATAAAATGGCAATTATGCCGGTGGTCTTGTAAACGGCCATTTGCGCCCATATGAAGTTGGTTCGCCCAACTTGCTTGCAACATGCAATCACAGAAAGCCCTTATTCTTCAGATAGGAAGGATGCCAGTTTAGGAGCAAGTAGAAAAGAACAGCACAATAAAGAAAAATAGCAAAGCAACAATTATAAATTTTGTATGATTATATTAGAACTATGGCTGTACTAAAAAGATCGTTATCGCTTTTTGATGCAATAATGATAAACCTTGGCGCAATAATAGGCGCAGGCATTTTTGTCATTATAGGCATTGCCGCAGGCAAAGCTGGTCCATATCTTCCAGTTGCCATACTTCTTTCTGGTGCAATTGCCGCTTTTACTGGCTTGAGCTTTTCAGAAATAGCAAGGGAGGTTGCAAAAGAAGGAGGAGTATATGAATACGCAAAAGATACGCTAAATAGATTTGCCGGCTTTATTGGAGGCATGGCTTGGATATTCAGCAATATAATTGCAATATCTGCGGTTTCTATGAGCACTGGTGGCTATATAAACAGCCTTTTTGGCATAAATGCACCGGTTATATATTTTGCATTATCTACGATATTTATTTTTGCTATTGTCAATATGCTTGGAATAAAAAATTCAGCAAAAACCATAGCCATGCTTGTTATAGTTAATGTTACTGTGCTGGTAATATTCATAGTAAGCGGCATGTTTCGCTTTAATCCATCACATTTCTACGCCGTTGCGCCTTTTGGCTTCGGCGGCATACTTGAAGCTACAGCAATAATATTCTTTGCATTCACCGGCTTTTCCAGAATAACAACTGTAAGCGATGAGGTTGATGACCCTAAGCGGACAATACCTAAAGCAATAGTGCTTTCAATAATAATATCAGCAATTATATATACGCTTGTTGCGGTTGTTGCAATAGGTGATGTTCCATATATGGCCTTGGCAGGTTCCTCTGCCCCGCTTTCAGTTGCTGAAGCTAATATAAACAATTACATTCTTGATGCAATTATAGCCATTGGAGGCATAACTGCAACTGCCGGCGTCACTCTAACGGGCATACTTGGCGCTTCAAGGGTTTTATTTGCAATGGGAAGGGACAGGGAACTTCCTGCAAAGCTAAGCAAAATAGACAGGTTTTCAACCCCGCAGTATGCAATAATTGTAACTTCAATTATAAGCGCAGCGTTTGTTGTGCTTGTTTCTTTCAATACAATAGTAGAAGCTTCAAATGCTGCTGCACTTTTTGCATATCTAGTAATAAACTTAGCTGCGCTAAAGCTTTATATAAAAAAGAAAGGGATATCGTTGGTGCATATCAAGAGAAATCTGATAGAAAGGGATTATTTTGCAGTTATACCTATTCTAGGCATATTAACAACCTTGCTTGTAATTTTCTATCTTGGAATTGCAAGTCTTTCTATACTTGCAGTAATAATAATTGCTTCATCAATATATTATTTTGCAGCAGAATTTATGCGCAAAAAACATACGCTCCCGAAGGCGAAGGCAACTGCAAGGCATAGCTTTGTCAGGCTTTTTGGAAGAAGCAGGGCAGAGTAATTTGCAAGCATTCCTGCATAAATTTTGCATCAGCAAATAAGCTTATATATCTTATAAGCAGCATATATTATTAGGTGGGGTAGTAGACAGGGATGATATGCATAGATTGTTGGCTACATCTTTTTATGAAAAACTTGTTTTGGCGCTTCTGCAGCATAGACTAAATAAGTATTTGCTTGCAAATCAACCAATGAGCAAAAGCACGAATTTTGTAGAGAACAAACCCTTCAAGTTGCAGTCTGCAATGGAATTTATGCTTACGTATACTTGGATGTTTTTGCTTTTGCTTCTTTTTTCTGTAATATTTTATTTCTTCTTCTTGTCCCCATATGTGCTTGCGCCAAACAGTTGCACATTTTCAAATGGAGTGCAATGCAGCGCATTGTTTATAGCAACAAACTCAGCATATTCTACAGAGATTGGAGTGCTTGCTGTAAACGAGCAGCCCATAGCATTGCTAAATCCCAAAATGACTGTAAGCACAAATGGCGTAAATTCTACGGTAGACTGCATGCCAGATTATGTCCCTACTGGAGGAGCAATATTATGCATTGTTCCAATAAAAACAAACACTGCAATAAACAGCTTTTTATCAGGCAAGCTATCCTTGAATGCCGTTTCTTGCAATCTCTTGTCAAATCCCCCAAGCGATCTTTCAAAATGCAACTTAATTATACCGCAAAGCTATTATGCAGAATTCTCAGGCCATGCAGTGCTGATGCCATCAGAAAGCCCAACAATAAAGCTAACTGTAGAAAACAAAAGTTGGCAAGCGGATGGCTCCTTTGATGGCATATATGCAACTGTCCGCATATTTGGAAATCCTGTAAAGGGAGTGGTGGTTGCGTTTGCCACTAATTCGCCTAATGCGCACATAAGCACGCCTTATTCAACAACAAATGCATTAGGGATTGCATCAAGTTCAATTTCTGACGCTTCTGACGAAACAGTAAATGTTACAGCAACATTTGCAAATATAACAAGCAGTGCAAACATAACTTTTAATAAATATGTTACTTTGCAAATATATCCCGACATTCTGCTGTCTGCAACATCTTCGCCCATATTTAATGTAGGGGGAATCGCGTATGCTTATAAACAGTATATTCCAATTAATGTAACGCAAAACTGCGATGCATACACACTTATAAATTTTGCAAATACCATATATGTTTCAAATTATGAAAGGCTTGTTTTTTCTGGAGTTTCTGTTAATGGAGTAGAAGCTTATGAACCAAATGTAACAATAAGCGAATGCTCCAACACCTTGATATTGCCGCATTATACTACGCAGTATTATCTTTCTGAAGACGCTTCCCCTTCACCAGGGATTGTTGAGCCTGGCAGCAATTGGTTTGATAGCGGGGAAGTAATACAAATTTCTGCAACTCCAGTGCAAGGCTGGTTGTTCAGCAATTGGCAGGGCAGCGGCCCAGGCAGCTATAGCGGTGCATCAAGTTCAAACTCCATTTCAATGCTTGGGCCTATAGCAGAAACTGCAGTTTTCTATACCACAAGCACCTCATCTACAATTTCTTCAACAACCACATCAACAACATCAAGCTCAACTACAGCACCAACAACCAGCATATATCTTTATTGCATTGGGGGCTACAGCGGAAATGCAGTAAACAGCACTTATTATACTTCACTGCAAGGGGATACGCAGGCATGGGTAAAAACAACAAGCTATCCAATAAAAGTATATGCCCCTATATGCACTGCATTCAATGGTTATGCCTATTGCATAGGCGGGATTGCAGGCAATAAAGCAACAAATCTCGCTTATTATGCCCCAATTTCTTCCAATGGCATCGGTGCATGGGTTCAAACAGCTTCTTATCCAAGCGCAATTGCAAAAGGCAGCTGTATGGTAATGCCTTTGCAATTTGGCATCATAACAGGCATAATTACATGCATGGGAGGAAGTGCGCCAAATAGCTATTACGCTCTTTTGCAGGCAGATGGAAATCTTTTTGGCAATTGGCAAGTGCTGGCACCTGATTCAACAAGCAGCCCCTCATCAGGAATTTTCGCAGGAGGAAGTATATTTGAAGGTTATATAACGGCATTTTTCATGCTTCCGAAATTCTTTGCAGACAGCAACTTGCCTGATACAGGATGGCAATACTACTTAAATGCGATACCTGCTGGAACAAGCTGTGTTTTTGCCAATGAACAGAATAATACATACCAATACTGCATTGGAGGAGGCACAGCAACAGTAAGATATATGGAGATTGGCGGCAAATGGCAAACAAGTGCATATCAATATCCAAGCAATATTATGTATGCTGGATGCATAAGCAGCAATTAGCTTTGCTTGCTTATAACCGCTTCATTGCGCCATCCCACGAATTTATTCATGGGCTTCTAGGATTGCTATTTGCGGTTATGCCCTCCATATAGCTCCTGCTTTGCGGGCAACTGCCTCTTGCAGAGGCTTTGCTTCATCTTCATAGGTTTGCTTCCAAAATGCCTTTTGTAGTTCTTTATCATATGTTAATGTTCAATGCCATGCGCGCGTATATGCCTATAACTATTGCTGCTGCAGATGCCCCCATGGTTATGACAAGTGCCTCCACTATTCTTTTTGCTATGCTTTCATTATTAAGTATTGCAATAATGCTTGAAGTGAAAGTTACCACTGCGGCTGTGACAAATACGGAAAATACTATCGCTGTATTTCCAAGCATGCCAAACGCAAAAGGAAATATGGGGACGATTGCACCGCACATATAAAATATACCGGTATAAAATGCTGATTTTATGGCTTTGCCAGCACTATTCTTTGAGCTTGACGCCAAAGCATATTTTGTAGAAAGGTACGCTCCGCCTGCCATTGAAAGAGCCCCAGCAAGCGCAACCAACAAGGTTGCAACAAGTATTACTATAGGTATTTGCAGAACTTCAGCAAAGCCTACGGCCGCTGCAAGCACTTCAACAAGGCCGTCATTCATGCCAAATATTACATCACGAACGTTCTTAAGCACAAAATTTGATTTGAGGAGCTGATTGCTCAGCTTGTCTTCTATATCTTCCTCCTTAGAAAGCTTAGCTAATGCTTCACTTTCAAGTGTATTGAAATCAAACTTTTTGAGCACTTTTTGCAGCTTCTTTGTTACAACAAGCTTATTGTATTCCATAAACTTTATCGCAAAGCTGATTCCAAAGAGCATGCTTAAGGTTCTTTCTGCCAACTCTATTCTTTTTCTGTCAGAGGGCAGAACAGCTATGCCTTCGCGCTTTAATAGAAGCTTGAGCTGATTTGCGTGCTTGACTTCAAGATCTCTAAGTTTTTTTAGTATTATGTGATAGTTGCCGAGGGAATTTTTTTCTAGAAGCCTCGCATAGATGCGCGCATGGAAAGCCTCATCCCTCTGCAATTCTTGCAAGTATCTTTCCTTTTTCATTTAATCGCCTTGCAAAAAGCTCTCATGCTTGTGCATATGGAGAAATTGCGAGCATAAATAAATTTTTGCTGCTGCATAAAAAAATTGAATAAAATGTTCTGTTTGGATATAGGCATAGAATATGAAGCTGCCTGGCCAGCATAAAATCCTAAAGTGCGAAAGGCCATGCAAAATCGTTGTTGAATCGGATCAACATGCTTCAGATTTTCCAATAACGGAGCTGTAAACCATCTCTCAAAGCTTTCTGATGGCAGATGTTCAGATTGTGCAGAATTGTATTCCATGTTGTTCATCTCGATGAAGCCTCTTCTATCAGATAGAATAGTTTATTTCGCAAGCCTTTCAAGCCTTTCTGCCAGCTCCAATGCCTTCTTCTTCCTGCTCACATCTAAAGATGCATGCCTCTCAAGATATGATATATAGCCCTCTATTTCAAGCAAGGTATCTTCTGCGCTTGCATTTGCTCTGACAAAACGGTTGCGCATTCCTGTAAACGGGGCTAGGAATGAAAGCATTGCTTCTCCTTTATCAGTTATGAAATAGTATTTCTGGTTATTTTCTTCCTTGGCATTTATGAACCCAGCTGCAACCAGCTGCTGGAGGGCGGGGTAGATATTGCCTGGTGAAGGCCTCCATGCGCCTATTGAAAGTTCTTCTATTGTATCCATTATCTGCGCTCCTGTCATTTCCTTCTTTGATACGAGGGAAAGGATCCAAAATTTCAAGCCTACGAATCCTCTACCTCCAAATACATATCCAAATTCTCTATTCCTATGCATACGCATTTCCATATTAACATCTCTTGTTTTAGATATCTATTATTAGATATCTGTTATTAGATATCTATAAAAAGATATTTATGCCTTTGCTTTATTTAGGCACTTGCCGAGCAATTTAAACTCCATCTTTATTTTTGGCAGGTTTGATTTTATTCTAATTGCAGCAGCAGGGTGCATAGCCAAAAAATAGATTCTGCTGTTGCTTATGCATTCGCCTTCATGATGCTTTGCAAATCCTAGCGCTTTTGCCGCTACCCTTCCAAGAAGTATTATCAACTTTGGATTAATTACATCAATCTGCCTAAGCAGAAAAGGCTTGCATGCTTCTATCTCCTGTTGCGTTGGTGGGCGGTTTTTAGGCGGAAAGAATTGCACTGCGCTTGTTATGTATACGCTGCTTCTGCTTATGCCAGAAATAGATAGCAATTCATCAAGCAGCTTGCCGCTCCTTCCAACGAAGGGTTTGAGCTCCTTGTCTTCCATGGCTCCAGGCGCCTGCCCTATCAGCATAATGCTTGCAGACACATTCCCATATCCTGGCACGAACCTTTTGCTTAGATTCCATGATGTAGCTTCTGCAAGCTTTGCATAGCTTCTGTTTATGCTCTTTATCTCTTCGCTTTTATGCATATATGACGAAGCCGCTAGTATAGCCAAACGCATGCTTTCGTATTTAAGCTTGCCAAGCATGTTTTCGCTGAGCCAAAGGCAGCCTTCATGTTCATGTGATACCTTTATTTTCCCATTATAGGATTTTGCAAGAAACATGCTTACAGTTTTATCCCTGCCATTTACTTTGTATGAATATGAATATAAGAAAAAAGGGTCAAGCGTTGCATGGAGATGCGTTTCCTCAAAGGCCTCGCGAAGCGCAGCACTTTGCATGCTCTCGCCAGATTCTACATGGCCTTTCGGAAAGTCGAGCCAGCCTTCTTTTCTCTTGAGCACAAGCCAGCTGTAATGGCCTTTTGCAATTTTGCAAAACAGCACGCCGGCGTCGATTTCAGCTTTCATCATTTTCACTATTGAAAGCTATTGGCAATTATATATGCGGATCTAATAGCTGATATTTTATCTCCATTTATTGCATCAAATATACTTGTCTGCAATGCCTCTATAAACCCTGTTGAAACATTTGCGCTGCTATATTCTGGACTGCTGGCCTCTCTTATAAATTCATAGTTTAATGAGAACTCGCCAGTTGAAGTGCTTACAGGTGCGGCAAAGTAGTTGACTGCAAAATATTTTGAATTTTGGCTTACCAATACGGTATGAAAAGCTATTCCGTTCCTTAGCAATATCGTGCCTTTTGAAATTATTGTCGAATTAGATAAATTAGGCATATAGGCAGATGGCGACTGCAGCGCCGTTGCAATTACATATGTCTTGTTAGCTGCATTCGCGCTGTTTCCAATTGCAAAGCCAAGGCTGCCGTTGAGAGAACCGAGCTCTGTTATATTCTCTTTTGCATATTCAAGGCTTGCAAGAATATCCTTGCCTAATACTGCATAATTTTGCTGTGCAGTTTGATTGAAGCTTGTAAAAGGGGCATACAAGCTATGCATGTAAGGAAGAGAAAATGCGCCTGCCACGATGCCAAAGGCCATGCACAGGCTTATTGCATATGCCATATGCATGCCTTCCTTGCGCTTGCTTTTACCATGCATGTCCTTTAGAATTATCTTAGGGATTTTCAAGTTAAAAAACCTTGCTGCAAGCACCATCACAACTATGGATAGGTAAAATAGGATAGGTCCGGCTACAGTATGGAAAAAGGCAACGCTCGCACTTAAGCCATAGCTGGCCCAAGTAAAAACTACTATGCCAATGCGGATTAGGTTTAAGGCTATAAGCAAAGCCAAGCCTACGATCAGCCATTTAAGCTTATCTTTGGCGCTCCCGTCATAGAAATATGCAAGCGGAAGAAGGAACATGAGCAATGCTATAAAGACTTCTGGATCTATGCAGCTGCTTGCAATAGACACGCCCTGCCCTGATTGCATCGTTAAGCTAGACCCTGAAAGCAATATAGAGGGATAGAAAATGTGCGTTATGCTATATACGATTTTGGCGTTTGCAATGGCAAAATAGGAAGTTGCCTGGGGGCTTAAAAGATATACAAAAAGTACTGGAGAAGCAAATATCGAATATATTATTAGCCATTTCATCCTTTGGACTCCAGCAAAGCCAAATATGGCAATTATCATTGAAAAAAGCAGCAGCGGAAGCAAAAGCATATCTACCCTATAGGTAAGGAATAGATATGAAATGCTCAATCTGGAATATGAAATAAGCAAGGCATATGCAATGAAAGATGCGGTTGCTGCAAGCATATATTTTGGCTTGAAGCTTGTCTTAAGCTTTTTGTCTTTTGCATAGAAAATAAGAAAAGCAAAAATCATGAGCATTACAACAATCATGTATGAAGAAACGTCTGTATCAGATATTTGGAAGTTGGTTATGCCAAATGAACCTGCCATGGCAATTGCAAGGGATGCAAATATTGCCGCTATACCTATAACTCTTTCCTGCGCTTCATCCATCACACGCACTTTGCATATTTGAATGTCCTCAGCCGAAATGGGCTTCATCACATCTCAGTAGTTACTCTTTTCTTCATAGGACAAGGATATATAAAAGTTGAATCTTTAAATCCTTTTGCTTTGGTAGGTAGCATTCCGCAGAAAAGGTTTAATTATTTCAAATTATATATGCATATGTATGCGATTTATAATGCATATGCAATTGCAATTTTGTTGATGGGAAATAGCATGGTAATCTAATGTTGCACTATAGATACAAAAACCATACTGCAGACATTGAATTCAATGCCTACGGCAAAAGCATAAACGAGCTTTTTGACAGTTCTGCTCTTGCATTGTTCAATATAGTTGCATATTCAAGCAAACTCAAGAAAAGCAAAAGCGAAGGAAAAAGCATGGTTTTGCACGTGCATGCAAAAAATTACGAGGAGCTTCTTTGGAGGTCGCTGCAACTTCTCCTTTCTACAGCTGATGCAAAGCGCATATTTTTCTATGGCTCTTCCACAAAGGTAAAAAAAGGCAAAAGTGGGTTTAGCGCAACAATAAAGGCATACTATAAGCCGGGCAGCTATGAATATGCTAAACTTGAGGCAAAGGGAATTTCAAAATATATGCTTTATATAAAAAGAGCAAAAGGCAGGTTCGCTTCAAATGTGGTTGTAGACGTTTAAAGCGCAAAAGATGCTTATGCTTTGCTAAAATTCATATTTGTATACCTTTGCCCTCGGATGCTCAAATGAGCACATTTCGTCTATGCTCATATGCTCAAAATATCTCCTTATGGGGCGCAATGAATTTCCATGGGCTGAGATGAAAATGACATCTGTGCTTGCAAAAGTAGGAAGCACGTCATGTAAGAACTCCAAGACCCTTTTTTCTACGTCTTTTATGCTCTCGCCGTTGGGCGGCGCAACGTCATAAGATCTGTGCCACAGCGGATATTCTTTAGGATATTCTTTTTCTATCTTTTCTTTGCTCAATCCATTTAAAGCCCCATAATTCCTCTCCTTGAGCCTTGGATCTATGAATATCTTTACGCTGCTGCGCTTGCTTCCTAGAATTTCTTCGAGGACTATCTCAAGGGTATGCTGCGCCCTCTTCAGGTCAGAGGTATAGGCTTTATTAGGTACAACGCCTTTCAGCTGCGCTGCTATCTCTTTGCTTTCTTTTACGCCGTTTTCATTTATGTCTGGATCAAGCCAGCCTGTAAAAATCTTATCCTTATTGTAATCTGTCTGCCCGTGCCTAAACATATAGAGTGTTGTCATTCTATCAATGTGTTTTAGATGCAAAAATTTTTATATTTCTTGTAAACGCAAAATGCAAATGCAATAAAAGGCATATTTAAATATAAAAAAATCCATAAATCCATTATGGAAAAAATTCTTTCAAAGAATAGCATGCAAATCATGCAAGGATTGCAGAATTGGTTTGACGCTTATGCCGATAAATATATCAAAGAATACGGCAAAGACCAAGAAGGCAACAATGGCTATTACCTAAAAAAGGAGCATTCCGCAAATGTGCTTAAGAACATGGAAATGCTGGGCGAATCTATAGGGCTCAATGAAAGGGAAATGCTTTTAGCCAATGCAATAGCAATTCTGCATGATGTTGGCAGGTTCGAGCAGCTGCACCGCTCTGCTTTAAGCGGAAAGCCGAGCTTCTCAGACAAACTTATTGACCATGCTAGGCTTGGAGCAGAAATTGTGCAGGAAAGCAATGCGCTTAAAGACTTCACAGAGCTAGAGAAAAGCATAGCATACAAGGCAATAAGCAACCACAGCATGTATAAGCTTCCTGAAGGCCTTAGCCAAAAAGAGGAGATGTTCTGCAAGCTCATAAGGGATGCAGACAAGCTTGATATATTGAAAGTTGATATAGAAAATTATGAAAAGCAAAAGGGCAATCCATTGCTTTACAAGGATACTGCAGGCATATCCGATGAGGCGTTTGCAAGCTTTATGATGCATAAATCTCTATCAAAAGCAGCTACAGGAGATGAAGTAACATTGCTTAGGCTTGCCTTTATATTTGACTTAAATTTCAAGAAATCATTTGACGTGCTAATCAAAAATAGATATATAGAAAAGCTGGCTGATAGGATACAGGATGAGAAAAAAGGGATTATCAAAAAAGAAGCCGAAGAGTATGCAAACAAAAAGCTTTTGCAAAATCTGATAAGGGGCTAGCTTGAAATGCTCTTCTTTGCAAACTAAGCGGCATAAATGCTACCAAAGGCTTATATTGCTGCGTATTTTTGGCTCCTTTAATTTGCTATATGCTTTGAATGCATCATTGAATGCAGGATGAGTCATTGGAGGAACCATCCCTCTATATTTCATCGGAGAATGTGGGTCAATCAAAGCTAGCTTCCTTGCCTCCTTGTCAAGTATGCGCCCCTTCCAAAGCTGCGCCCATGCAATGAAAAATCGCTGGACCGGAGTGAATCCATCTATAGCCTTCATTTTCGATGGATCTTTTGATATTGACATCTGCAAGGCATCATATGCTATCCTTATGCCTCCAAGGTCAGCTATATTCTCGCCAAGAGTAAGCTTGCCATTGACGTTCAATCCAGGCAAGATTTCGAGCGAACTATAAAGGTCTACAATTGCATATGTGCGCTGTGCAAACGACCTTTTGTCTTTCTTTGTCCACCAGCACCTTAGGTTGCCGTGCTTGTCAAACTTGCTCCCCTGGTCATCATAGCCGTGCGTGAGTTCATGGCCAATTATGCCCCCTATGCCTGCATAATTTACGGCATCGTCCTTTTTTATATCAAAAAATGGCGGCACAAATATGCCTGCTGGCATAACTATCTCATTTTTTGAAGGGCTATAGTAAGCATTGGCGGAAAATACATTCATGTCCCATTCCTCCTTGTCGACCTTTTTGCCGATCTTAGACATTGCCCTTTTCAGCTCAAAATTTTCAGCACTAAGCACATTTGAAAACAAATCCATAGATGTTTTGAGCTTTGAATAATCGCGGAACTTTTTTGGATAGCCTAGCTTTGCCCTTATTGCATCAAATTTCTCAAGCGCCATCTTTTTTGTTTTAGGCTCCATCCATTCAACTTTTTCAAGCCTTTTTCTAAATGCACCCTTTATATTTTCTACGAGGGCCTTCGCCATTGCCTCTGTTTCGCCAGAAAAATATTTTTTGATGTAAAGGCTTCCAAGCGCTTCTCCAACTTCTGCACTTATTAGGGCTATTGCCTTTCGCCATTCTGGAAGCATTGCCTTTTGCCCGCTAAGCTTTCTGCCAAAAAAATCGAAATGCTCCTTTACTGCATAGCTATGCAATAGCGGCGCGGCATCGCTGATGACAATCCATTCCATATACGCCTTAAGTTCAAACAGCTTGCGCTTTGCAAGCATTGAATCTACTGCATCAAAGAATTCCGGCTGGCATATTATTACATATGCAGGGGCGCCTGCGCCAATTATCCTGCAAAAGTCCTTTATTCCAATATGCTTGTATGCTTTTTCTGCTTTGCTTAAAGCAAATTTGTTGTAATTTTTTATAGGGTCGCGCAAATCGGCTTCTTGCCTGGATGCCTTCGCAAGCGCAGTCTCTATGCTTATTATGGCAGAGGCGCGCTCTTTTATAGCGCCCATGCCGTACATGCGAAACATTCTTTCTATATGCACTGCATAGTCTTTGAGGGTGCCTGCAAATTCTTTTTTCAGATAGTAGTCGCGATTCGGAAGGGTTATCCCGCCCTGCCAAAAATATAATGCATAAATTGAGCTATTCTTGCTGTCTTCAGCTACATCAAAATCGAAAAATGCTGAGAACCCTCCCTTCTTTGCCAGCATTGCTATGCCTTCAGCTATGCCTTTCCTGCTGCCTATTTTCTCTATGCTGCCAATGATGCCTTTTATTGGAAGGAAGGCCTTTGCATTTCTAGCTTTCTTGTCCATGAAAGAATTATAGAAGGCTTTTACAATCCTTTCATTTGTGCTATTTCCAGCGCTTTCAACAAGCTTCCTAAGTTTTGCATATGTCTCATCATGTGCAAAGCTAAATGAGTCTATTGAGGTTTTGTTGCTTGGCACTTTGTGCTTTTTAAGCCAAGCTCCGCAGCTGTATGAGTAAAAATCGACAAAAGGATCTACCTTTTTATCCATATTCCTTACTGAAAAATGGTTTGAGCTTGTATTGCCCACAGAACCACGCAGCTATGCCTTTACTTCAATTCAAGCTTGCTTGAAGCTGCCTTGAATCCAACCTTGTGATGCGAACCATCACAGAAAGGCTTTTTGGAGGAATGCCCGCACCTGCACAAAGCATATTCAACCTTGCCGTCCTTCTTCACCAATATTGGGCCGTCTTCTTCAAAATCAAAATCTATTTCCATGCAAATCTATATTTTTTTGGCATAAAATAATATAAGCAATTCCGTTTTTGCCTTTACGCAAATGCCAAACAATGTTGGCAAGTAAAATGCCTCATAAGGAAGGGCTTTCTGTGATTGCATGCTGCAAGCAAGTTGGGCAAACCAACTTCATATGGATGCAAATAGCTATTTATACGCTTCCTATTGAAACTGGGAATTATATGATTTATATGAATTCTCTACTAAAGAGTAATTGCTAAGAAGCTTATAAGCTTTAGGCAACTCATTTTTTTTCTCAGTTTTGTATTCAATAAGCATTCTTAGTAAATTCTGCAAGAATTTTATATTTTGCAGTATAATGTATTAATTATAATGCATTAATAATCTGCAAGAAGAGGCATTTCCCATATTTTCTGGTA
>JAVYWU010000007.1:0-2273 GCA_038877355.1 Candidatus Micrarchaeaceae archaeon
AATATACCTCTTTTGCTGTAGAGGCATTAAACGTACAGAACATGAAAAAGAACCACAGGCTTGCGGAGGCGATACAGAATGCTGCATGGAGCAAATGCATAAGTATGATTTCTTACAAGGCTGAAAGTGCTGGTAAGAAAGTAATAAAAGTAGATGCAATAGACTCTACACAGGAATGCAGTAGATGCGGCAACATAAAGAAAGGCAAAGAGAGGCTTGCACTCAACGACCGCACCTACCACTGCAACGTCTGCAATCTGATAATGGATAGGGACCTAAATTCATCAATAGTGATACTCAAACGTGGCATACTCGCGAGAGGTAGGGCAGGACCTGCCCGAACTGACGCTCAGGGAGATATTTGCCAATACAATGCAAAGGGCATTGCAAGCAGTGTCGGCGAACTGAGAACATACTCTGCAATCGCAGGGGAAGCCCATATGCTTTAGCGGTGGGAAGAGGTCACAAATGTAAAGCAAAAAGCAATTACATATTAATATTTATCATTTTAAGAAAATAAATAGGAAGATTTTATGGCGAAAAATGCAATAAGCGATGAGGGCGGGAAACGCAAACGCTTGTTGTTTGTTGCAATATTGCTTATTTTTGTTATAGCTATTGTTGTAATTGTATATATTGTAATTATATATACGCAAAAAGTTTCTATCCCATATGGCTGTACATTTGCTAATGGCATAAATTGCGATGCAATGCTCCTAGGCGTAAATGCATCCAACCACAGCGCTAAATTAGCAATATTTGCTACAAACCTTCAGCCTTATGCTATATCTAATCCTGTTTTATCTGTTTATTCTAGCAGCAAATCTAGTGCAGCATCAAACTGCGCTCCATACTTTGTCGCCCCCGGAGGCTCTGTTGTATGCATAGTATCACTTCCGCAATCCCTTTCTGTAGGCGAAGCGCTATCTGGCAATCTGTATTTAAATGCAAGCCCTTGTAGCGGTGCATCTGCAAGCACCTGCCAAGCTACTGCCCCCAAGGTATACAAAGGCACTTTCAATGCAAAGGCTGTTGCCCTTGTATCCTCTGCTATTACATTGCTTCTATACCCAAAATCACATGATTGGCTAAGTGATGGCTCACCAGAAGCAGTTTATGCTACCTTGTCGATGTTTGGATATCCAATTGCAAATGCCTCTATATACTTTTCTCCAATCAACGCATCAGCAAAGACAAACAGCACAGGAACTGCAATTTCATTTATAAGCAGCAATTCAGTAAAAACCATAAATGTATCTGCAAAATTTGCCAACATAACCAACTCTACAACAATAAGCTTCCTTCCTTATTCAGTAGTTTCAATATATCTAAAATCTTCCATGCTCAATGAATTTCCGACTTCTGTAATCTTCTATTTGAATAATGCTAATTATACGCCATACTCGCTTGGAAATTTTACTCTTTCAGGCATTTATACAATTGCAAGAATTGATGTTATAAAAGGAAGCATTGTAAAGCTTTACTTTGCCAACATAAGCAACTCTAACAAAAGATATATACCTAAAAGCATGGTTATAAACGGAACGAAGATGTACGCTTATACGGTAAATGGTTCGTTTACCTCTTTCAGCGCTTCTTCCAACATCTTTATAGTTCCAAATTATATTGAGCAGTATTATCTATCTGAACAGGCAAATCCTCTGCAAGGAGGCGTGGTGCTTCCTGGAAGCAACTGGTACAACGCTTCCTCGCAAATAGCAATATCTGCAATTCCTAAAAAAGGCTGGGCATTTTTAAATTGGACAGGGTATGGCGTAGGCAATTATTCTGGAAGCTCTAGCAATTTTTCTATATTCCTAAATGCGCCAATAAACGAGACCGCCAATTTCTATGTGCCTGTGTCTTCTACAACAACAATTCCGCAATCATATTCCCCACCTTTATACTGCATTGGAGGCTTGAATGGCAATACCACAGCAACAAGCAGTGTTTTCTATTCAAAAGCGAGCGTATACGGCATATCAAGTTGGCAGAGCGCTCCAAACTATCCATTTAGCGTGGCAGGCCATTCATGTGTTGTATATAACAATTATATATACTGCATTGGCGGCACAAGCTATCCAAGCTTGCCTTTGTTAAATGTCAATTCCACATATTCCGCCCAGCTCAGTCCACTTGGGCCAGGTTCATGGCAAGCTGTTACTTCATATCCATCAAGAATAAGCAATGAGTCCTGCTTTGCCTATAATGCAACTCTGTATTGCGTGGGCGGCTACAATATGTCCAATGCATCATCTGCATCATACTATGCT
>JAVYWU010000007.1:2283-23045 GCA_038877355.1 Candidatus Micrarchaeaceae archaeon
GGCCAGCTTGGCAATTGGGCAAAAACCTCTTCATATCCAGCAAGCATTGCAGATTTGTCGTGCGTTGTATCAAGCGGCAATGTATACTGCACAGGAGGCTATAATCCCTTTACAAATACATATAGCTCTTCTTCTTATTATGCTTCCCTTACAAGCAAAGGAATAGGTGCATGGCATGCAACCTCAAGCTATCCTGTAGCCGCAGCCAGAATGGCGTGCGTAGCATATAATTCGACAATCTACTGCATGGGTGGCAACAATCACATGCAGCTCAATTCATCATATTCTGCAAACCTCAATGCAGGAGGCATAGGGGCATGGAGCAAAATCTCAAGTTATCCTATCAACGCTTCTGGTTTGGCATGTGCAGTATGGCGCGGGCTGAACAAAACAAACGTCTACAACAGGACAGAAATATACTGCATTGGCGGCTATAGCGGCGCATTTTCTAAGGCAGTATACTTCTCAACAATCCTTAAGAATGGCATAAGCGCATGGAATGCTACAGATAATTATCCAATCAAGGTAAGTATGTCCCAATGCAGCTCGTTCCCTTTTGTTACTTCTCCGCTTTCAGAGATTTATACCACAACCTCAACAACTTCAACATCCACAACCTCAACTTCTTCTACCTCTACTGTTTCTACATCAACAACCCCAACGTCAACTATTCAAAGTAATTATCCTTCTACAAAATGCTTTGCTTCAACTGGCACGTCTTCCCAATGCCTTTCGCCATCTCCGTCTCCAAACAGCACTTCCATCTCGACATTTTGCACTGGCGCAGCCGAAAGCAATCTTAGTGTAAATGGCAATCCTTTCATACTTGAAAATGCAAGTTCAAGTGCAGCATTCCTTTATAGCAATTTGGCAGCAGGCAGCGTATCATCTCCATATAATGATTCTGTTGTCGGGTGCGTGTCTTTTCCAAATGGGCATACAGGCATTGCATTTAACTCAGGCCACTCCTACAATTCAACATACCTTCCATTCAGCTACAACTTCTCGCAGAACATTGCATGCAACAACAATCAGGTTGCGGTAATCATAGGAATAGCATGCGGCAAATCTGCATGCTCAAGCATAAGCGTGCCAAGCAATTGTACTGAGATATATGCTGCCACATCAAATGACGGCAATGCATCTGTATATGGATATGAATGCAATGGATATACTAATGTCCAATACAATCTCACCATACAAGCCTTGCATGCAAGCGACATTGCAGTAACTGCGCTTGCTGTGCGTTGCGGGTGGTGGTATAATGTAAGTTATCCTCCGCCTTTGCCGGTTTCTGTTAATCCTTCATCTTCCTGCAATAGCTCTACAGGAAGCCTTTCTGTCTGCAAGCCTGCACTTCCATATCCAAATGCAACAAACCTCAACAACTTCTGCGGAGGCGCAGCTTACAACAATTTGACAATCTCAAACTTTCCGTCTTATATATTTGAAATTACTCCTGCAAGCGGAACCTTCCTGTATCCCTCAAACACAAACGCAACAGTCTCTTCTCCTTACAATGACAGTACAGTTGGATGCTTTGACTTCCATGTGCCACGCACAGGACTTGTCAATGCGTCTGGCCAGATACAGAATGCAAATAGCTACCATTTCAGCTACAACTTCTCGCAGAACATTGCATGCAACAACAACCAAATCGCAACAATGATTATCGTAGCATGCGGCAAATCTGCATGCTCAAGCATAAGCGTGCCAAGCTACTGCCAGAAAGAATTCGCCAGCACATCAAATGACGGCGATGCATCTGTATATGGATATGAATGCAATGGATATACTAATGTCCAATACAATCTCACCATGCAAGCCTTGCATGCAAGCGACATTGCAGTAACTGCGCTTGCTGTGCGTTGCGGATGGTGGCCAAATGTTCCATCTCCTCCACTAAATACAATTTCTACATCAACAACCCCAACCTCAACAACTTCAACTTCAACAACTTCAACCTCAACAACTTCAACGTCCACAACCTCAACTTCCTCAACTTCAAGCACTTCAACTTCAAGCACTTCAACATCTTCAACGTCGTCTTCCAGCACGTCTATATTTACTACAACCATACCAACCATTGAATCAATGTCTTCACCAGGCTTTTACTGCATAGGCGGAGGAAACGCCTCTACCAATACAGATATAACCAACAGGGCGTTCTATTCTGTGCTTTCTAAAATAGGCATAACCAACTGGATTCCAACAACCACCTATCCTTTCCCTGCTTTGTGGCCAGGATGCGTTGCTACAAACGGCTTCATATACTGCACAGGAGGCTACAATTCGCTAAGCAATACTGAGGTAACTTCTTCTTACTATACCTCCACAACCCCATATGGATTGGGCATGTGGGTTCCAACAACAAACTACCCATTCAATATGTCAGGCATGGCATGCGTGTCAGCAGCTACAAACTTCAACCAGCTTCCAAACGAGATGGAGTGGTTCGAGACCTCAGGCTTGAGCTCCTTCGTGCCAAATTCTATTCTATGCGCATTTGTTTCTGGCTACAATATATATTCAAATGTTGTGAATATCATCCAGGCTTCGCAGAATTTTGTGCAAAATTTGCTTGCTGTGCCAAGAGAGCTTAGCTCAATGCCAAACATAATTGCAAACGACTTTCAGAAAACGATAAGCATACCAACAAACCTCCAGATGCTTACACAGCAAGATTTGAACAACATTGCGCAAGATTTCCAAACTATAAATGACACGCTTCAGGCAATGGCATATAACTTTCCATGCAGTGCCTATTCAACCCAATGCTCAATAATAAATCAGATGTACAGCAACATAATTGGGCTTATCAAAACATATAATGATGGAATTTATAGAATAAACGCATTGGCATATGAAGGGCAAAATATGGCAACTGCATACAACAACCTTGTAAACAAAGCTGAAAACTTGCAGTCAACTGCATCTGGCATAAGCGGCTTCATTGCTGCTGTCACATTCGGCTATTCTGTAATTTCAAATACTACAAACACCTATGCTTACTTATACCCCAGCGCGGCTACCGCCAACGCTTTTTCCACAAACAACGTCGTGCTTGGGTGTGATGCGTTTAGCGTTCCAAATAGCGCCAATACAATGTCAAAACATACATCTGCAGTAATACCTGCTGGGGAAAACATCGATTTCCCATATGCATTCAATGCAACATGCCCACAACATGGCAATGCAAGCGCAGTTTTGGTGCTTGTTGCATGCAACCAAAGCTGCAGTGTAAGCTATGATACTTCAAACTGCATACCCTCTTTCAGTGCTTCTTCCTCTTCAGCATCAGGTACAGCGCAAGTATACGGCTATCAATGCAATGAAAAGCTGAATTCGATTTATCCGCTTAGCGTGCAGCAAACATCTGGCAAAAGCTTTAATGTAACTATAGACGTAATAGCAAATCCATGCGACTTATGGAGCAGCCCACCATCATCAGCAAGCCCTGGCGTGCAGGCGCTTCCTTCTACTTCCCTTTCTTCCTGCACTAGCTCTGCAGTGGGCTCATGGGCTGCATGCACGCCGCAAGGAGCATCAGGCAAATCAATTTCAACCCTATGCATAGCTGCGTCTCCTACAGACATAGAGCTTGCGCAGACTGGAATAGTGGAGCAGATGGTTTCAGCTGTTGCTAGCTTATATAAAGCTGCAACAACGCAGGTCATACCAGTCGTTTCAAACGACCTGGCAATTCCGCAGCGCATAATGGACATTGCAACAGACCTTCCATTGTTCTTTGACAACCTTACAAAGGTATCATACAGCATTAATAATATAAACATAAACATACAAGATGTGGTAAATCTTTTTGCATACTTTGCAGCTTCCCAGTCAGGCGCCTCTTACGGAGCAAGTGGATACAATGAATTTAATGGCGCAGTAAGCACAACTGTTGCAATATGCTCAAATAGCAGCAACTACAAAGCAGATTGCGATGCTTGCTACCAAGCAGTCCCGCAAAGCAATGCAAGGGAATATAATGAAGGCTGCTTGGAGAGTAAAGGCATTCCTGCAGATTACATAACAAAAGCAGGAGGTTCAGATACTTTTTGCAATAATATATTAAATAACTGCGGCAGCATATCTATCAATAGCGCAGGCAGCATTGCAGCCGTGCCCCCAAAAGAATGCGGCAGTATATCAGCCCCCACCAGCTCTGCATGCAGCGTATGGATGCTTGGCTACGCGATATATAATAACGTTACGCAGATCTCCAATGCCATATCTGGTACTGTTAATTTGTATAACACATTATACAATAATGTAAGTAGCTTTGTTAGCAATGCAGTTAATATAATTAATCAGGGCAACGGCGCACTCGAGCAGGCAGGCGCCATATATTCAAACGTTTCGGCCTTTATAACAAATGCCTCTGAATTTGCAACAAATATGGCATATCTGTTTTCCGATGTTGGCCAAATGTCGCAGTATGTTAACAACCTTTACGGCAATACTCAGCAGCTTTATAACACCCTTCCAAGCCTTTCAGGCGAAAATCAAAACCAATTAGAACAGTATATAACGCAGTTCAATTATTATCTAGAAGATTTGGCAAATACTGACTTCAATGTCTTCTTTATATTAGACAAGTATATATTCAATATAACAAATACAATAAATACTATTTCAGGGTCTCCAACATGCATGATAGCAAAGCCAGTGCCAATATACTATGCGCCTGGAAGCGTAATAACCACAAAGCTATATGCAAATATATCATTCAACCTCACAAACTGCATAGGCAGCTATATATACAAGCTTGCAAATTATTCAGGCTCTTTAAGTAGCGTTGCTAGCATGCTTGAGGACATGCACTATGGCTGGCAGAGCTTCAATAGTATACTTTCAAATGTATCCGCAATTGGAAACGACATTGCTTTGACAGCAAATGGCATGGGGAACTCAATTCCAAACTGCCTAAATCTGCAGAATTATTATACATGGTCTCCGACTTATGCAGGGCAGAGCGGCTTAGGCTCCCAAATAAGCTCTGCCACAGGCTTGAATATGCCATCTTTCTTGAATTACCTGTCGCCATCATCAACAAACCTTTTGAATGGGGGGATGATTTATGCAACAGGCACATGCACATTTTCAGGTTCATATAGCTATTCTGCGCTTGGCAACCAGCAGCATTTCAATATCGGATTGCCGCAAAATTGCCGTGGCAGTATAGGCACAATACAATATTCAGGCAACCAAGCAATAAATCCAGAAGGCATGCCACTACAAAATGACCTATATTGCATAGGCGGCTACAATTCCACTGGCTATACAAATAGATTCTTTACTGCGCCTCTTTCTAGCAACGGCATAGGCAATTTTATTTATGAATATGTCGAATCTAATGGCGGCGGCCCTGCAGGCAATAAGTCATCTAGCCTTGCCGCTACCTACCCATTCAAAGGGGCATTCCAGTCCTGCGTAGCATTAAACGGCACCACTTATTATAATGGCTATCTATGGAACCCACTGCCTTTCTGCACTTTAAGCATACCTATATTTGGCATTGCAACAGTTTCTATATCCGTTACCTCTTCAGGAATACTTATATCTGCTGGCGGAGTGAAAGACTTGACGGCAACGCCTGGTAACATATTCTGCTTTGGCGGCTACGATGCAGATACAGGAAAGGATACAAACGCTTCCTATACCTCTTTGCTTACGATGTCAGGCATAGGCAATATTCCAGGGACTGTGCAGATAGGCACAGGCTCTCCAGCTTCCAGCTATTGGTATCCTTCTGGCCAAGCAAACAGTTCTGGGATGTGGATTCCTATAACAAAATACCCAATGGCCCTGCAAGGAATGTCCTGCCAGATTGCAACATTCGGCGGCCCCACAGACACCCTGCCGTTTACCAATGCAACAATCTACTGCATAGGAGGCTACAACGTTACAACGCACAAAACAACAAATGTGGCTTTCTATACCAATCTAATACCGCATACAATAATGCCTAAGAGCTATTTCTTATGGGTTTTCTATACAATAGGCAACATATGGACCAATTACACCTTGACGGGATGGAAGCCAACAACAGCATACCCAATACCTGTAAGCGGCATGTCCTGCTCGGTTGCAAACCAATACATATACTGCACAGGAGGCTTGAACAGCACGCAGAGCAGCATAAGCAATTCCTACTATGCCCCAATATCTACGCAAGGCATAGGGGCATGGGTTCCTACCTCGCAGTATCCATTAAAGTCTTCAGGCATGGCATGCGTGCCAAGCACGCAGTATTATATACCTCCATTTTATCCGCTTTTGTGCAATGAAGCTGGGCTGACTTCCTTGCAAGGCATTGGCACTATATCATGCTTTAATTGGAATGACTTAATAGGCTTTGTGACTTGGGCTGCAGGCGCTATCATAACAGGCAATCCTTTTGTGTAGTGTTTGCATGAGAATGCAATTTAAATTTTTGTTTATTGCAATATTCTTATCTGCAGCCATAGCAACATTTGCATTTGCAACATCGCCTATAAGCGACACGTCCCCATCTATGGGATGTGATTCAACAGGCAACATAAATACGCCTACATTCGGCTTTTTACATACGCCCAGCGTATATCCTTTAACAATAAATTCGACCTATGCAGGCGGCGGTCATTTCTTTGTTTCATATACTCCCTCAATAACAGCTGAAACGCTGAACTCTAGGGTTTCTTACGATTCTATGCTTGGAGCCCTATTGGCTTCTTCCCCCCAATACAGCACAATGCCAACCGTTTCTTCTATAGTCCAATACAACAATGCCTCAGCAGGCGGCCTTATAACTTGCCCTAATCAGCCAAACCCTTCAAATACGCTTGTTTATTTCTCAAGCTTTGGATCTCCAAATACAATGATAAGCGGCAATAGGTGCATGCTGCCTAATAACTTAAGCTTTTATTCACCAGAATTTGTCAGCTGCTTGACCTCGAATTGGAACCCCCTTTTTGAGGCTTCTTCCACTTACAACTTTACCTTTTCCAATATAGGCGCGCTTTTTACATATGAATATGGATTCTCTCCCCAAGCCGCTTTATCGCCAAACAACTATTTTCCAAATTGGATATCTTATCTAGAGCCTACTCTTGGTGTGGGCTATAACATCTCAGGAGGCTATGATTCCAATTCATACATATTCCAACACCAGCCTACTTCACCCCAGCATGCTTTGTGGGGATGGTCTGCAATATACGCCAACTTGTCGCAGATTGGATCCGGCACGCCTGTCCAAAAGGTAAACCTCAACGGAATAAATCTTATAAAATACACCCCTGCTTGGCTTGTTCCGCCAACTCCAGGCCAATTTGCATTGCTTACATGCAAGTATACCTACAGTGACGCCGTTACCGTTTATGTTGATAATGTAAAGCAGTCATCCATACCAATACCTGTTTCAAGCGCATCTTCCCTTATTATTCCATCCAAAACTTCCCTGTATTTCAATGGAAACCTATATCCTTTGACGCAGATACAGAGCTATATGGCAAGCTCTACTGTTCAAGGCATAACATATTCAAATCCCTGCTCCAGAGGGGCAATGTGGTCTAATGGAGCTGCAGGCCCTGACTGCTATTCAGGGGATACGCCAGCGCCAAACTATAGGACATGCGCCTATGAGCTTTCTAATCCACCTTCTGCCAGCAGCTATTATGATTCCGTTGTAGGATATGGATATAATTACCCGTCTCAAGGAGAAATAACATGCTATCCTGGTGGAGACAACTCAGGCACATATACTCAAATCGGCAATGGCAGCGTAATATACAAAGGCCAATATATTCAAGAGCCGGTATATATAAAAGGCAACGATGCCTCCACATATTATGTAGCTTATAATACAGGCATACCGTCGCCAGGTAATCCTAAAGCATATTTGTATGCCTTGTCCACTGCATCAGCAAGCAATTATACAAATGTTGGAAGCCAGAATGCCAAAAACCAGGAGTACAATCCAGTGTCAGCATTGCCATACCTGCTTTTCAATCTCTCCATGCCTTCTGCAACGAGCGATGTCTCCAACAACATGAGCTATATGAACCTTTCCCTCGATTTATATAGCCCCCACAATTACCTCAATCCTGCAAACTACCTTGATCCACTGCCCCTTGATACTGGCTCTGCGTTTTTTGCTAACATCTCAGGCGAGCTTGGGGTTCTGCCTTATAATGCAATATCTCCGCAGATAGCAGACAGCAATTCTATGGAAGGAACGCCAAATGTCCTATTTTTCAGCACAATATCCCCAAGCAACGTTGGAACATATTCAAACGGCAATGCCACGGCAATAGCGCAAAACTTTTTTGGCTCTAACTACATGCTGGTTGGAGGCGCAAACGGCATCTATGTAGGGCAGATAACAAATCCAACATACATAACCGTAGCTCCAAACGGCTATGTATACATAATGAACAAAATTAAAAGCGGCGATTCATCTGCAGTTAACATATATATGCTTAAGTTTATTCCAAAAGGCTATTTTGCGCTTTCAACTTATCAGCCAAGCACCGTTCCAAGCGTTTCTTCAACATTTCCAGACAGCCTTCAAGATATTAGCAATAGCGACCTTTCCAGCAATTACGCCACATTATGGAAGCAGTGGGAATCCAATTGGATTAACTACTGGAATGTATTGAATGCAGTGCAAGATGCAAACCTCTATTTGGTAGGGGGAATGGAGATAAATTATAATTCCAAAACAGGAAAATACGGCTCTTATTCCTTCGGCTCAATGCCTTCATCTATAAACAACGCGAATTTTGGCTTTCTGCCAAGTGCAATGGCAATTGATTACAGCGGGGATATATTCCTTGTAGGCTCAAACTCTAAGGGAAAGCTTTCTTTTGGATACGTGCTTATCGATGGCTCGGTTGCATCAGATTCAACCATATTCCTTTCTCCATCTACTTCAACTCCAACGAATTTGCAGCCATTGCCCATGCTTGCAGCAGCTCCAGGCGGGCAGTATGTATACTCTGTACTTTCCTTCCGTGGATACGGCGCCACAGGAAATGTAAGCGTGTTTTTTGTAAATACCTCTGCTAAAAACAACAACTATTTTGCTTTTGTCGGCAACATAAGCCTTAGCTATTCAACAAGCAATAATTACTTATTGCTTGGAGAATATTTGGCAAACGGCGGCCCATATCCTGCTAACATTATAAAGCAGAAGCTCCAGTCTGCCAACTATTCAGGAGCTATAAATCATTATATTAAAAATACTCAATGGAAATATAGTTTAATAGATTCTTATAGTTACCATCATCCATTGGGGCTATACGATATAAACGGCATACTTTATGTGCTTGACAATTGGACATTTCCAACGCCTATTACTACTTCGCCTTATCCAATGTTTGAGGGAAGTTCTATTTTGATGCTGCGTGCATTTGCAGCCAACGGCACTGAAATCCCTATAGATCCGCAGTATATAAACGATACAATGCCAGCAGGCTTATTTTCCAATTCTTATTTCTCGCAAATCCCTGCAAGCTCATCTTCCAGCCATTTTCTGCAGGCATACCCGCCATATGGCTGGCCTATTGCAGCAAACATCAGCATACCAGCTAAAACTCTTCCTTATTTTAGCAGCATAACTTTCTGCAACACTGGAAACAATGGCGGGGCAATTGGATGCGATTATACCCCAAACAGCCTTGCTGCAGAAGGCCTGACAAGCTTTCCGCCGATAGGCCCACATTTGATAATGGCAGAATCTCAAAATACAAAAATATGGCTATCTGCAAATTATAACAATACAGCTTATATGTTCTCATCGACCCGCTATGGCAGCAAGGTCCAGAACTCCCTAGTTTCTTTTTCGATAAACATAGTGAACTATACAAAGATGAACCACATGGCATATGAGCCGTATACATGCTATGTAAATTCGACTTCAAAGGAAAGCCAAGGCTATGCCGCAAATTCACCCTGCCTGCTTTCAAAAGCATTGCTTAGCATGTCCTCCCCTGTAATCGGCGCACCTGATTCATTCGCATATACAATATCGCAAGGTTCTCCTATGAATTACCTGTCTTTGCAGAATGTGGTTGGCTCGCTTATACCTACGCAGCAGGCAGGCTCAGCTTTATTTGGCTCTACCTCTGCATACAGCTCGAAAACGCCAAACGCCGTTGTAGCCAATGCCCTTAATAGCGGTTGCAATGCTTTCAATAATAATAAGCAAGCAAGCTGTAGCAGCAATGAATATCCAAGCAATCTTTTCGGCAATTTTGGTTCGCAGAATGCAAAGACATTGCCAGCCCAAGAATACATCCAAAGCAGCATACAAGGCTACCTGCTTGTGCCATACAATTTGACGTATACTGTAGAAAACTATTACACTAATTTTAAATCTTTAAATGGAGAGCAAGGGACAACTCCAGCAGGATGCCCCACCGGCTATGATGCCGAATGCAAAGCATACTGTGATTTATTAAAGCCTACGCCAGCAAGCGTTTACTTTACCGGCATTGAATATGGCTCTGCGCTTGTGCCTACCTATCCATACACAACAGGCACATTCAATATAACCGTGCAGGGCGGGCCAGTTTATCTAAGAAACCCTGCAAACATACAGGATTATTACCAGGCAAACCTATCTGATGCAGGGGCAATAAAGCCTCCGCAGCTTTCTTATATTGTATTGTCAAACAGGCTTTTCGGCGAGATGTATATAAACCAAAGCGTGGCTCCAACAAGCAGCATGCAGTTTGCGCCAATGAAGGTGCTAAACCAAAGCAATCCTTTCAGGTATTCAATAGCAACATATATGCAGGAATATGCAATAGGCAAATCTACAAAGGTTTTCAATGCCTTCCAAACTGAATACATATCTCCAAATCCTGTAGAATCTACGCAGCCAGATGTGCCGCAGCCTTTTTACTATGCATATAATTCAAACAATCCAAACCTTGTATACGCATTCCCTAGAAACTTTGCATTTAACCGCATACCAAATGCTTCGGCATATACAGAGATTTACAATCTGTTCTCCGAGGAGTCCAATCTATACAATACAAGCCTCAAAATATTTTCAAGCAAAGCTTTAGGATACAACCGCTTTATATATACATTTGTAGATGAATTCAACAATACCATATATGCCCCGCTTGATATTGATTTAGCCAATCAAACATATATATCACTGAATGTGTCTTCTTCAGTTGATCCTTCCAATGCCAATTCCACATACCTTACCATAAACGGCTTTGCCGGCTATTATTCTGCATCATATATGTCGGCTCCAGCCCCCCTTCCGGCAAATTCCCCAATATACCTCTATTATGACAGCAACATAAACTATGTTAATGCATATAACTCTACAGCAATGGCGCAGAATGCAATTGCAGCAGACATATGCGCTTTTTCGCTAAACAGCACATGTACCCTTGCAAACCCACTTAATCTATCGCAAGCCAACGCAGCAAACGTTATAAACTTCAATCCCAATTACGACAGCTCCGGCGCATGCCCTCCCCAGCCGAACAGCATGATTTCCAATTCTATAATAAGCGCATTCTACGAATGCAACATATATGGCAATTACGGCTTGCCTGCTTCTGGCGTTGGCTATAACGGCAATACAATGTACTGCGATCCTGTATTTATGAACGGCACTGGCACATTGACATCGCAGATCGGCCTCATAGGAATAGCTTATACAAACAGCAATGGCAATTTCTCCTATAAAATAAATGCTTGCGGCGCCGCAATACCTAAGATAATAGCTGAGTATTACGGCTGGCCCCCTCCAGAGCCGCAGGTTTTCAAGCAGGTTCCGCTTGCCCTTGCCGGCGAGCAGCTTACTGCGCAGCAGATTCAGGCGCTGGCAGTAAACACCTTAGAGTATAATTTCTCATTTACTCCAGCATCAGCAGCAGTGCCTGCCCAGATAGGAAATTATGTTTTGAGCTTCGGCTCCATTGAAGCGCCTATTGCCATTGCCATTTCCGCCACTTTGCTTGTTCTAGTATATATGCTTGAGAGAAGAAATGGCAAGCGCAGAGGCGCATAGCCTTTGCAAGGATTTTCAGAACGAATCAAGGAAGCTTCTGAAAAGCTTTGCAGTCTCTTCAATGCTGCTTATGCTTGCCCACTCATTCGCAGAATGCGCATTTCCGCCTTTTGGCCCAATTACTGCTACAGGCATGCCGAGCCTAGCCCCAAATGCATTCTCATCCGCAACAGATAGGCCATAGCCATACTCTATCCTTCCATAGCTTTTTATTATTAATGAAGAAAGCCTCTTTACATATTCGTTGTTCTCGTCTGTTATATAGGGCATTAGAAACGGCGTCTCTCTCTTTACTGGCTTTACTTCCGCATCTATTCCCTTTATCTCAGCAAGCTCCTTAACCTGCGCCACAACCTGCCCTTCTGTTTCTGGAGGCACATAATGCCTGTCTATTACTGCAGTGCATGCATCAGGCACGGTAAGCGATTCGGCTTTTCCGCTTACTGAAAGCGTGCATATCGATCCTTTTCCAAGCTTTGCATTTTCTGCAAGCCTTATCTCGCCAAGCGATGCAAGGAGCCTTGCCATGCCCTCTATTGCGTTCCTACCCTGTTCAGGCGAAGCGGCATGTGCAGCCTTTCCATGTACTGTTACTTCTATAGGCACCCTTCCCCTCCTTCCAAGCACAACCAGCGGCAGGCCTGGATTTCCGCTGAATTTTTTTGTTGCATTGCTTTCAGGCACTATTGCAAACTTCACGTCATTCAGCCACCCTGAATTTATCAATGCGTTTGATCCCTTTGAGATCTGCTCTTCATCCACTCCAAAAGCCACCTTTATCTTTATGCCTTTTGGCTCAATTCCTTCTACTGCCTCCATTATCGAAACTATGCCTCCCTTCATGTCATGCACGCCCCTTCCATATGCTATGTCTCCTTCAACAAAAAGCTTGAAGGGATCATGAAGCCAGCCTTCTCCAACCTCTACAACATCCATATGCCCATATAAGAGTATGGCTGGGCCGCTGCCTTTTTCCGCAAGTATATTGTACCTGTTTTCCTCTACCTTCTGCACGCTTGTTGCGAAACCCATGGCTGCCATGCTTTTTTCAAGATACCTGCCGATCTCCAGTTCGTAAGGCGCAATCGATTTAAAGCCAACCAACTCTCCCAAAAGTTTTACTGTATCCATTCTACCACTTGTAAACAAGAACATTAAGATTGCCATATGCATTATCATTTCCTTGGAATTTCTCTTCTATCTCTTCCCTGCCGCCTATGATGCAATGGCCGTAAAGCCTGCCCGCATAATCAAAGCCTGAATTCACTGAAGCTTGGTTTACGCTTATTTCGCTTGCCCTTGCTTCAGAGAATATCAAATGCACATTTCCTATCAGCCTTGGCATTATTGTTGCAAGCACTCCTTGGTAAAGGCCCTTGCCTCCATGCTCTTTTCTTGTTGCCGCATCGCTTATTTCGCATATTGCAAGCCTTTTCTCTTTTCCATCTACTTGCATATCCACATTTCCTATCTCTCCAATGCCTATTGATACAATCCTGCCTTCATACCTCGCAACCCCGATAACTGCACTTTTGTTTTCCAGCATTTTCCTTACGTTTTCCGAATTTATTTCAATTGTATACCTTGTATAAGCCTCTTTGTATAAATCCACAACGTCTTTTATATCCTCTTCTTTTATTGCATTTGCTTCGAATTTGAATCCATCGTTTCTTAGAAGATAGTTTATGCTTTTTCTGTTTTTCAATGCTTCCTGTATAAGCCTATCCTCTTTTTCAATTGTTTCTACGTCAGGCATCCTTTCTGGCGAATTTTTTGCTATATACACAAGGTCATAGCCCTTCCAGCCATTATTGAGCGGTATTCTAGCCTCTTCTTTGAAGCCAAGCATTTCGACATTCTCCCCTGATGCAGCTATAACCCTTATTGTAGACCTGCTTGCATTGTTTTCATGCATGAGGAGCAGGCTTTTTTCCAGGTATTCCTCCAAAGGCTTGCTGTCGCCGCCTATTGCAACAGTAAGGAAGCCTTTTATTCTGTTATTGTGCCTGTCATAATATGGCTCTCCGAAAGAGCCTAGAGAAGAAGGCGCATCATCCCTGCGCAAACTTTCGTATTTATTGGTCCTTCCGCGTACCATCAACTTCCATTGCTTTCACCAATGCATATGCTTTACGTGATATGTTATGCAAGGCATTATATTTAAAGGTTCTGTATAAGCCGGCTTTGCCAATGTTCAACCCAGCAAGCTGAAAGTCTGGCTTGGCAAGGAATAAAAGATATGAGCATTTAAACGAACTTTTAGTTTAAAGTACAAAAGACATTTCATGGCGCAGATCAAAACCCGCTTGCTATGCTTAAGCATAAATGCATTAAAAAATACTTTTTGTAAGAATGCAAAGAAACTTTCCAGGCGTTAAATTGTGCACTGTGCAGCATTTATTCATACCTGAAATTCCATGCCATTTATGAGCGATTGCTTATTCGTTTCTTTTCAAATTCTTAAACGATTCAATATAATATGCTAGCTTTTCTTTGTTGTTTTTCTTAAGCTCCATTCTGTCAGCTTCGCGCAGTATTTTTCCAGACAGTTGGCTTAGCAGCCTAGGCGTCTTTGTTGCGTACTCATTCCAATAATTTGAAAAGCATTTGTAATTGAACAAATAAGGGTTTTCCTTAACGGCTTTTTTGACTGCATCTTCACCTCCAAGCACAATTCTATGGCTTTTTTCAACCTCCTCTTCAAATTTATTTGAAATTGAGAAAAGTGCAAATGCGGCCTTTTTCATGCGCTCTTGGTTTACCGCCAAAGGATTTATGTATGTTGCTATTATGGCGGAAGGCTCAAGCACATATTTATTTCCATTTTTTGTCATCATGCTTTCATTTATCCTTATTGCGCCTATGCCATCTTCAAGTAGGAATGCATCAACGCCGCTTTTTGGAAACGAATAGGCATTGAATGGAGCATAAAGAAGCCTGGATTCGCCGTATGACGGGAATTTTGCGTCAAACAAAAGATAGTGCTTCTCCGCCTTCTCCCCTAAAAGCTCTTCTACTTTCTTTATGCTTTCATTGGAAAGCAGCATTATGTCTATATCGCTTTCTATCTTCATTTTGCCTCCAGCATTCAGCACATTTTCCATGCATGCAACCCCGCCCACAAATGCAAAAGGTATGCTTTCCTTTATAAGCATGCTTTCAAGTTTTTGGGCGCTGGGCCGCTCTTTGCAGGCTTCCATAAAATCATTATCTTATAGCATATGCACTTTATAATGTTTTTGTTTAATATCTTCAACAAAAACAATCTTTTTATACTTTTGCACAGAAATAGAAATGTGGTAGAATGAAAAAAATGATATATGCATTTTTGCTGATATTTATAATAGCAATAATCGCTGTTGCGCTTTATGAATTGGCTCCTTCTAGCAAAGCGCCAAGCGCATCAATAAACACTTCAGCTGCTTCTACCTCTATGCCGCAGGCAAATATGCAGAATTCTTCAAGTACAATGACATTGGCTGATTTGAATGCAGCCATGCTAAAAGGTGCATCAGCCAAAGCGTTCGAAATCTCATATAGTGGCAAAGAATTTTTATTATCTCAGGAAATTGCATTTTCCAGCAATTTTAGCAAGTACTACAATCTATCAAGGTTATCTTCTATAATCATTTCTCCTACAGGAAACAAAATTACAGGGGAACGCATAACAGCAGCAAACGGCAGCACTTATCAATGCGTTTTACAATCTAATTCTTTACAATCTAATTCTAATAATGTAATAATATCGCAAAACCCTTCAAGCGCAAACTGCACTTTGGTTTCAAAGTCAGCATTAAATATATTTTTAGAATCATTTGAATTTACTTCTGCGCCTTCAAATACTACCGTAAAAATATTGCAAAATGCAAGTTCTTCTTATGCGGGAATGCCTTGCAGATATCTTGCAGGGGTTGTGCTGTCAAGCAATCCAGTAAATTTTACTGTATGCATATCAGACCAATACAATCTGCCGCTTTCCTTGAAAGCATTTAATGCATCTGCAACAATTCTGCAATTAAATGAAACTTCAATATCCAACGTTTCGTATCCAGGCATAGGAAACCTGCCAATATCTCCGCATATAATCCATTGATTTTTGCAAGCATATTTGCCAAAGAGTTAAATATATGCTTTTTCCATATTTCAATATGATTGCAATACCCGGAGAAGCATTGGCTGCAGAAGAGGAATGCATGCCTTCTTCAGGCACATATCTTGAAAATGGCACCATCTACTCTATGCTTATAGGCATGCCAAAAACCGAAGACATGAAAGTATGCATAGAAAGGAAAATGAACGACGCAATTACCTTCAAGGAAGGCATGTATGTGCTTGGCGAGATAGTGGAAAATATGCGCACAGTGATTTTTGTGAAGATCAGCGACTACAGGCTTGGCAGCACAAAATATATTGCATTGAAGAGCGGCAAGATAATTGCGCAAAAAGGGGGCAGAGAGCATTTTGGCATAGGCGACATAATACTTGCATATATATACCGCAGCGAGAAGGATAGCTATATACTTGAGCTCAAAGGCCCTGAGCTTGGGGTGGTATATTCATTATGCAACTCATGCAATGGGTTTATGAAGCAGATAGATGCATATACATTAAAATGCAATGAATGCCATTCGCTTACAAGCACTAAGGTAAGCAGGCTTTACGGCAACGCAAAGGCAATAGAAGAATTTCTTGCTAATTCCAATAGTGGTAAAAATGGAGATTTCTATAGTAGAAGATACAGGTAAAAAGCTTGTAATTGAATTTTCCGAGAAGGATTTGACAATTTCAGAATTGCTTGCCTCAAAACTCTCTTCCATGGATGGCGTTGAGATGGCAGCTGCCACCCAGCAGCACCCTGAAATCTCAAATCCACAGCTTGTTTTGGTTGCAGAAAAAAGCAATGCCAAAACCCTTCTCCTTAAAGCAATAGAAGAGCTTCAGGAAGAAATGGACGAAATGAAAAAGAAGCTGCCGAAGAAGCAATAGTGTTGCAATGCAGCATAGCATGCAAGTAAGCGCCATGAATGCAAAGCAAGGCCTGCGCATTGCTGCAATTACCTCAGGCCCAATAGCCTCAAAGGCAGCATTTGTCGCTTGCCCGATATTCCGCTCAGGCATTATAGAAGGATTGCTGTGCACCCATGTAAAGGTAAACGGCGACGATTCCTCTGCAAAGATTGCGCGCATGCTCAAAAGGTCGAGATTTTCCCAGCAGATAAAAATACTTGCATTGAACGGCATAGCCATTGCAGGGCTGAATGTTGTAGATGCATATAAACTGTCAAGCATGTTTGGCATAAGCTTTTCCATCGTCACAAGAAAAAAGCCAAGGAAGGAGCTTCTCATGGAGGCGCTTGACAGCTTTGCGGCAAAAAGCAATGAAGACGTATCTGCAAGGAAGGCGATTGTAGAAAAGATTTCGAGGGAAAAGCAGGCATTCATGCAAGGATTCTATTTTCAGGGCACGTTTATTCCAAACGAAGAAACCGCATCAAACATAATAGAGGCATTGCGCATTTCCCACATTATATCCAGAGGAGTGGCTACAGGCGAATCAAAAGGGAGAATATAATTGCATCAACCTTCAATAATTTATGCATCAATACAAAGCGCATCTTCAGAAAACTTAAAAATATATTCGGCAATGCGCTTGCATATGGAAATTTTTTTTGAGCTGCAAATTCTCCGAAGCAGTTTTGTTCTCTAAGGCATCGTATATGCCACTATAAAAAAAACTGCAATAATATTTTTAAGCTTTATTGATGAAATCTTAATAATCAGGTGATCTTATGGACGACCTTGTAGATAGCGTCTTTGGGCGGGACAGCGGTTCCTCGGGAAAAAATGGAAATGAATTTGCTGCTGAAGAGATAAAGATTGTTACTGCGGGCTTCGGCGGCGCTGGCGACAATACGATCAATAGGCTTTTAAAGTCTGGCGTGAAGGGCACGCAACTTTATGCCGTAAATACTGATGCTCAGCATTTTAAGGTTATAGATGACAAGATAAATAAAGTCCTGATAGGAAAAAGTCTTACAAGAGGCCTTGGCGCAGGGGGCGACCCCATAATCGGAAAAAAGGCAGCAGAGTCCGACAGGCAGGTGCTTGAGAAAATATTTGAGGGCGCACAACTTGTATTCCTTTGCGCCGGCATGGGCGGCGGCACAGGCACGGGCGCAATTCCTGTTGCGGCGCAGATAGCAAAGGAGCAGGGCGCAATAGTAATGTCAATGGTTACTTATCCATTCGACCTTGAAAGGAGCAGGAAGCAGAAGGCAGAGGAAGGCATACAGGAGCTAAGGAAATACAGCGACAGCGTTATTATAATGGACAACAACAGGCTTCTCAAGCTAGTTCCAAACCTGCCGATGAACGATGCATTTGCATTGGCAGACCAGGTGCTTGCGAAGGCGATAGGAGGCCTTGTATGGACAATAACCCAGCCTAGCATGATAAGCATAGACTTTGCTGATGTAAGAAGCATAATGGGCCGCAAGAGCGTAGGCTTCATTTCTGTAGGGACAGGCAAGGGAAATGACAAGGTTGCAATAGCAGCAGAGCAGGTACTGAAGAATAAGCTGCTTGACGTTGATTTTGAAGGTGCAACTGGCGCTCTTATACACATATCTGGAGATTCGTCGCTTACAATAGGCGATGCAATAAAGGCAGGAGAAATTATAACAGATAAGATGGATCCAAAGGCGAATGTCAAGTGGGGGGCAAGGCTCATGCCTGGATACGAAGACATGATAGAAATAGTTGCGATAGTTACTGGAGTAAAGGGTGCAAGCATAGTAGACAAACTTGAGGAAGGCGAGAAGCAGAGGTTTCCGTCAGACATAGAGATAATAGGGTGATACCATGGATGGAATAAACTTTGAAGACTATTCCTCTAAATTTGCTGTAGTTGGAGTTGGAGGCATGGGATCCAATCAAGTCAACACGCTGAGCAAGATGGGAATAAAGAGCGCAGATACTATAGCAATAAATACGGAAGCCAAGCATTTAAACATAATAAGCGCCGACAAGAAGATCCTGATAGGCAGGGACATAACAAAAGGCCTTGGCGCAGGGGGCTATCCTGAAATAGGCGCAAAAGCAGCAGAGGCAAGCGCAGCCGAAATAAGCTCTGCAATAAGCGGCTATGACCTCATATTCCTTTGCGCCGGCATGGGTGGCGGCACAGGAGGAGGGGCTGCGCCTGTGATTGCAAAGCTTGCAAGGGAGCAGGGAAGCCTTGTAGTATCGTTTGTTACCTATCCATTTGCCTTGGAAAGGAGCAGGAGGGAAAAGGCTGAATGGTCCTTGCAGGAGCTCGCAAAGAATGCCGACACCACTATTGTAATAGAAAATGACAGGCTGCTAAGCTATGCTCCAAACATACCTATGGAAAAGGCTTTTGCGCTCATAGACAGCATAACCGCAAATGCCGTAAAAGGCATAGCAGACACGATAAAGCTTCCAAGCCTGATCAACCTTGATTTCGCCGACTTAAAGATGGTGATGAGGGATTCTGGCACTGCTGTTATAAATATAGGCTCAGGGAGCGGCAGCGATAGGGTTGAAAATGCAATAAAGTCTACATTGCTGCATCCTTTAATGAATTTCGACATTGAAGGGGCTAGAAGTGCACTTGTGCATGTTACAGGCGGCGTAAACCTTTCCATACAGGAAGCCACTCGCGTAGGGGAAGGCGTAACTGCAGGCCTTGACAGCAACGCAAATGTTATCTTTGGGGCAAGGCTCATACCAGAGCTCAAGGACCAGATACAGGTAATGTCCATCGTTACAGGAGTAAAGCCAAGGCTTGGAGAGGTCAACCCTATAAAGGAAAGGAGCCATAGCAACGACTTTACCATAGAAAGCATATGAAGCTTGCGTTTTGCAAGCTTTTTTTGCATTTTTTGCATAAATATTTAAATGTTTGTTGAGATTCATAATGATTCCATGAAAGGCAAAGCTCAATCTGCAATGGAGTTTCTTATTACATATGATTGGGCATTGCTGCTTATAGCAATATTCCTTGCAGCGCTGTATTTCTTTGTGATAGTCCCTTATGTCCTGAATCCAAACTACTGTGTGTTTTCAAATGGCGTTGCATGCGAGGCAATGTTCTTGGCAACAAACTTAACGCATGCAACCACAATTGGATTATTGCTGACAAACACCCAATCTACTCCTATTTCAAATCCTTCCATTTTGGCAAGCGTAAACAATGCAAATTCTTCAATTGCAAGATGCATGCCAAACTATGTGCTTCCAGGTGGCTCAATAATATGCATTCTAAAGTTGCCGATGAGCAGTTCAATAAATACCTATTTGTCAGGCAGCTTTTACCTTCATGCAGATTCATGCACCTATGTAAACCAGGCAAACTGCACTTTGCACCAAGTTTACAACGCAAAGTTCTCTGGCCACACAACCCTTATGCCTTCTCCAAAAGTTTCCATATCTTTGTCTGTTGCTTCTAATTCCGTACCTGCTGATGGTACGCCTGTGCAGCTTTCTGCATTTGTGAAGCTTTTCGGCTATCCTCTTAAAGGTGCTGTTGTAAATTTCACATCCAATGCATCATCTGCGTATATTTCACCTGCGTATACCTTGTCTGATACCCAAGGCCATGCCATATCAAGCATATCAAGCAAAACAATCCAAAAGGTGCGTGTCAATGCCGCCTTTGCAAACGTCTCTGCAAACGCAACAATAAGCTTCCTTCCTTACTTATCCTTTTACATTTATA
>JAVYWU010000008.1:0-300 GCA_038877355.1 Candidatus Micrarchaeaceae archaeon
GAAGGCTCACTTAATCTGGAATTTATATGCGCAGATTAAGTCAAAATCAGATTAAGAAAAGCGCTTATGGCTCTGGGCCGTTCTGCTGCGCAGTTATTGGTCCATCACCATAAGGTTCGAATCCAAACAAAAGTGAACCCGGTACGCATATAAATATTAACTAACTAATAGCTATTAGAAAAAGGGGTTCGATTCGGAACAAAACACCTTTCAGGGTTTTGAAAATGGCTAGAAAAATTAATGCTTGTTTGACGTCGTCTAGTCCGGTCAAGGACGCAAGGCTCTCAACCTTGAAACTCG
>JAVYWU010000008.1:310-2660 GCA_038877355.1 Candidatus Micrarchaeaceae archaeon
TCGGGTTCGAATCCCGACCAGAGCATTTACAGACTTTCAGAACGATAACAACAAGCAGTTTATTCTAATTTTTACTATTTTAAATAAAAAAAAGTAAAAATGCATTTTAACAAACAAAAAATTTAAAATGAAAAGAATTAGATAAAGTATGTATTTATTAATTGATTTATTTGCATTTTTGCTTCGTCTGAATTATAATTATTTTCATATACTATATCTGCTTTTATGTTATCAACATCATTTTCTGTTGGATCATTTATTTCTTCAGATGTTGGCGCTCTATCATAAAGTTCTTGGTATTTTGCAATTCTATCAACATCTTTAGTTTGCAGTTTTATTACTACAAGCCTCGAAAAGTTTTGCCTTAACAAATTCACTTCTCGGACAAATCTCACGTCATCAATTACAAAAGGTTCTTTTTTGTTTGTTTTAATGCTATTTATTAAGTAGTTAATCCAAACATCTTCATCAATCTCACGCATTTTGCCTGCTATCTCTTGAAGAAGCCGGCGATTTTTTATTTTCATTCCGAACAAATCGCTAGCAATGTCTTTTATTTTTTGAGAGATTGAAACTTTATATGCTATAATTCCCTTATTTTCCAGCTCATGCAAAAGCAAATTAGAAAAATAAGTTTTACCAGACGCAAAGCGACCTGTAAAAGCTATATTAGCATACATATATTCTCCTTTTAATTTTTATATAATATTATTTATATTTTACTATGCTTCTTCTTTTGCTATGCTAATAACATAAAAGCCTATTATAACGTATAAGTACAGACTTTAGAAAGTGAAAAGGATTTTTCTACAGCATTCTTAATTTTTGCATTTGTATATAGACTAAGCGCTATTTTTTCATTTACAGATGTAGCAGGATTTTTTATTCTAAATGAGCAAACATCTTTATAAGATTTAATCGAAAGATTATACGTATTTAATTCCTTGGCTTTATTTATTATTTCCTCTTTATCTAACCCTATTAAAGGCCTCAATATCGGCAAAGAGGCGCCTTGTTGCGACGCATATAAATTTTGTAGAGTTTGAGATGCCACTTGGCCAAGGCTTTCGCCTGTAACTATAGCTTTTGCGCCTTCTTTTTCTGCTACGCGCAATGCAAGCTGGTATAAGAACATTTTGAAAAGCACGAGCTCGTATCGTTCAGGTATATTATAAGCCAGTGCTTGAAAAGGATAAAAAGGTGCGTAATATATTTTTATATTATGGGTATAAGACAGTTTTTTTGCTATATCTGTTATTTTTGAGTTGACTGCAGAATCATTATCCTTAAAGGCATGCACATGAAGGTATATTGGTTGCAATCCTCTTTTCATTGCATAAAAGGCAGCTACAGGAGAATCTATACCGCCAGAGAACAGGATTACGGCCTTGCCGGAACTTCCACAAGGTAGACCGCCCATAGCTTTTGTTTTATTGATAAAAAGCATAGAATAATCTTTCAAAACACGTATGTGTAAGATTCTCTTGGAATTTTTATCAAGTGTAAATTTAAGTTTGTTTTGCTGGCTTATAAAAGTTTTTATTAAATCGTTAGAATCAAAAGGCAATTCTTTGTAAGATCTATGGACTTCCAACTTTACTGCTTTGCCTTTAGGTACTAAACACGAACTGGTCTTTAATATAGCATCAATTGTGGAATCCGCAAGCAAAACATAAGCAAACCACTTTATTCCTGGAATAAGTTTAAGTACTTCTTTTATTTTTCTATATTCGCTTTTTTTAAAGCCATATAGCATTATATGATCGCGTTCATTTTTTATTGAAATGCCGTTAAAAATCCACAAACTGCTGCGAATATTTGAATAAAGCAAATTAATAAAATCGATGCGATTTTTGCCTTTTAGCCAAAGTTCTCCAAAGTATACTGCAATCGCATAACGGTTTTTATTTAACATAATATCAGTTAAGTCAATTCATCATTTCTAAGCCTGCCAAAACTGTTTCTCCGTAAGAATTCTTTGGCAGAAGCAAGTTCCTCTTTTATTTTTTCTTGCGATACTGTAGTTATCGCTTTTCCATCTTCATTTAATTCAAAAAGAACCTTAGAGTTTGCTGCTTTATCTTTAATAATTATCTTAATATTTTTATTAACGTTCAAATCTATAGTAAACTCTACTATATCATGATCTTTAAGATGGCGCATTATAACAGAAATGCCTGCATAGCCACTATTGTAATCATCATAATCTGGTATAAAAGAGTCTTTAAATTCTAGAACGTCTCCTGCATTCAATATGTTTAGGCCTTTTTCCACTATGTTACTAATATTGCCGCGATCTATATTAAGAAATAAAGCTCTAGATTGCTCAGCACTATTTAACAAGATTTCG
>JAVYWU010000008.1:2670-22850 GCA_038877355.1 Candidatus Micrarchaeaceae archaeon
TTCGGCGCTACCATGCAATGTTTCTGCTGCAGACTTTTTATAAAATTCGACAGAAAAAGATAACTGCTTCACATCATTTATACTATTTTTTATAAGTCTTATGCCATTGCAATCATAAAATACTTCTTGCTTCAAATTAAAATTGCCAAGATTTGCTTCCATAAATTCACGCTTGCAATTGTTATCAATCGTAGTAATCAATTCTATAAAATTGAAATGATTTTTCAATTCTTTTAAAAATATCTAAAATTTGTCTTATTTAAGCTTTATTTTTTGATTGAATGTTTTAGATATTTTAGCTTTTTGCTTATCATGGAAGAAAATCATTGTTTTTTATCTTTTCAGTTACATAATCATCTATAAAAGTAAGTCTAGGGCCTTGAAGAGAATCTTCTTCCAGTTTCATTTTTTGCTGAAGTATTTTTTTAAGCTCTGCTACCCATTCTTTATACTTGCTTATCCAAGGGTAAGAAAGCATTTCCTGCGCCCTTTTTATATCCATTTCGTTTGTTTTCATTGTAAGGTTTTTCAAAAAGTCATATTTTTCTATATCTGAAATAGTAACTCCAAGAAATTTTGCTGAAGGAGTTGCAAGTTCGTTGCTTATATATGCCAAATTCATGCTACCTGTTTTAATTGTCCAGTATATATACCAACCCCAAGCATCGCAATCGTTAAATACATAAACTGGCAATCCCATATCACTCAATTTTTTTATCATTCTTCTAGTGCCTCTTGAAGCTTGCCCTTTTGGAGTTATTAATATTGCATTTTCTTTTTTCCAAAATTCATCTTCATTCAATCGCTGCCAAACTGCATCTTTTTCAACCACTAAAACATATTTTGCTTTTATATCTACAAATTCTATATTATTATCAACATCGCTGGGTATTGACCAACCACTTCTTCCTTGCTTGCTTGCATCTATTTCAAGTTGCTCTGATCCAAATTTATCTATAACCTTAAGATTGCCTGCAAGGAAGCCTTTTCTATCTGCGCTAAGATTTAAATCTTCTCTTTTAACTTCTAGTGCTGTTTCTAGATCTTCTATCAGGGGATTAGATTCACTTTGCTCACTGAAAAGAGTTTCATCAATATCTTCGCCTAAAGAATACTTTAATTGATAATATAAGCCTCTAATTGATGTATGAAGATTTTCATTTATAAATGTATGGCATTTAGCTGCTATTGCTAGAGTCTGCATGAATTTTTTAGTCTGCGAGATATTCATAAAGCTGCGCTCTTCGCGCAGATCTCCTAAACGCAATATGCCTGCTTTTTCATCAAACAACGTATTTGAACGAGTTCTAACAACAGTTTTAAATGTTGGATTTTTACCTTTATATATATCATTTACAAGAGCTCGCCCAAAATCTTCAAGCTTGTTCTTTATATGTATACTCTTTTCATCTAACATTACACCCCCTCATTATGTTTAAGTTCTTCTATAATTGCTTTGCTCTTTTTGCTTTTGACTATTGCTGCTTCTATTACTTCTGCAAGCGTATTTACTGTTATTATCTTTATCTTGCCAAGTTCTTCTTTGCTTAGGTATACGTCTTCTTTGTTGCTAGCAGGTATTATTACAGCAGAGAGACCTGCATTTATTGCTGCTTCAACCTTGCTTGTTACGCCACCGACCGGCAAAACATCCCCCCTAACAGATAAGGAGCCGGTCATTGCCATATTTTGATAAACAGGCAAGCCTTCCATAGCAGATAGAACACTTATAGCAACTGAAATGCTTGCACTATCTCCTTCTATACCTTCATAAGTTTGTAGAAATTGTACGTGGATATCATATTTTGATACATCCCTCCCAATGTGCTTCTTTATTATTGCACTGACATTTTTGACTGCTTCGTTGGCGATTTTCCCTAATTTGCCTGTAGATATGAATTTGCCTTCAGATGAGGAACTTGCAGGAGTTACCTCAGCAACAATAGGAACAATCATACCGGCAGAAGTTATTGCATTGCCAAGCACAGCTAAGCCATTTACCCTGCCAATCTTGCTGCCTTTAGTTTCGAAAACTTTGTAATCTTTATGCAATTCTACTTCCATATCTACAATCTGCGCTTCTATAGGCAAAGCTAACTTCTTTGCATCTACAACTTCTTGCCTAGTTACTATTTTTTTATTTCTTTCTATTGCCAAATCTCCGGCGGCCCTTACAAGTCCACCCAGATCTCTAAGAATTAATGTAAGCTTGTGCTTCCTGCCTGCCCTTCTTCTTGCCTCATCTATTATTTCTTCCACAGCACTTTTGTCAAATGGTGGTATCTTTTTGTCTTTCTTAACTTCTTGGGCAATAAACCTTGCGATAAGCGAAACATTTTCTTTATTATCGTCCATTGTTGAATCCATATACACCTCATAGCCATATCCGCGTATTCGTGAACGCAAAGCAGGATGCATATGTTCAATATCTGCTAAATTGCCTGCGGCAACCAGTATAAAATCACAGGGCACGGGCATTGTCTTTACAAGCGCACCAGAGCTCTGTTCACTTTGACCAGTTATTGGATATTTTTTCTCTTGCATTGCTGTTAGAAGCTCCTGCTGTGATCTCATATCTAAACTAGATATTTCATCTATAAATAATACACCTTTATTTGCTTTATGGATTGCTCCGCTTTCTACTCTTAAATGCGCAGGCGTGCCAAGGCCACCAGACTGTAAGGGATCATGCCGAACATCTCCAAACAGTGCTCCGGCCTTAGAACCTGTAGCATCAACAAAAGGAGCGTGATTCATTCCAGTATTGTCAACTATAAGTTTAGATTCTGAAAAGTCGCTGAAACCTGGCATACCGCTCATTCTTCCAGTTACTCCAGTTATAAACAACATCGCGGAGCCAAATATCATTATTCCTAGAATCAAAGCAGCAAAAGTTATCAGTATACTTCCACTAAAAAGCCCACTAAGGGATAAACCAAGCAATATCAAAACTAATAACATCACAATAGGCGTTATTGCATTATTTGTTTTACTTAAGGCAGCGTGGGTTCGCATTTTTTCATTTTGAAGAATTTTTCTGCCTTGACCGATCTCATCTTTTTTAACGCCTTCGGGATAAGTTTTTACAACTTTAATCAAAGGCTCATTTTCATCATTTACGTTTTTATATACTAATATATCTTCTAAGTCTGCTGCTGGCAAAAGCTCAGCCATAGCTTGTGCCAACATGGTTTTTCCAGTATTGTGAACAATTATGCCATTAGCAATAAATCTATGCGCTGAAGGCACTTCAATATCATATGTATCTGCGATATTCTTTTTCTCTACTTTCACAACTTTTTCATAGGAAGTTCGTGGTTTATTTAGTGCTTTTATATGCAATACTTTTTCTTTTATTTGCGGATCGATAAAATCTATTTTATTGGCAAAAATTATAGCATCGTGCCCGTCAATATGAAGTGCTTTAGATTTAATGCTGGAATAAATACCAAAACGTATTAGCAAAATTTGAAGATCATGCAAAAATTCAATGTTTCTATGTTTAAATATTATTCCGTCTTTTATAATAACATTATGAGCAAAAAGCCATTTTATATATGCAGCTGCTATACTATTCTTGGATGCAAGTATGGAATCTGGAATTCTGCCTTCCTTAATAAATTGAAAATCATCTTCTTCAATAGCTACAGCTATATATTTTGAATTTATAGTTACATCTGCAAAGCATTTATATAAAAACGCTACAAGCTTCTTTGCAATGCCATTGGAATTAAAAAGTAATTTTCCCTTAAAAAGTCTTCCTTTATTTGAAGCATAACCAAATATAGAAGCTAACGCAATAGTGACTTCTTTTGGTCCATCTCCTTTGAAACCAGTTTTGGCAAGAGAGGATATAGTACAATTTACCTTTTGAACTGCTTTTACCTTTTCTCCTTCTTTAATTTTATCCAAGCGCCGCCATTCTTCACGATTTTTCTCTTTATTATATACTAATACAGGATGATTAAATGTCCCTGTTAACGTTTTGCCTGATTCGGTTGTAATTTTTATGACGGGCTGATTTTTATATTTATGAAACACTCTTGCAAACGCAAAACTTTTTTCTCCTGTCATTACCTTTTTGTTTATCCTTTCAAGATGTTCAGAACCAAAATTTTTGATTTTTATTATCTTTCCATCACTTAGAAAAACTCGCTCGTCTCCTATTATGCAGCCTGGTTCACCTATTAGCAATACGTTTCTACGCTGAACTGCTGCTTTTTTAATTATTTCAACAGCTTTTTTTTGACCAATTACTTGGTCTATAAGCTTTTCAGGTACTTTAATATCGTCAGTTGTATTAAAATCCATTATATCAGCTATATTAAATATTAGTAAATTCATATTTAATAAATTTAGCATTTAATAAATTTAGCTTTTATGCTTTTTATTGAAATCAGCAGTAAAATATCACATCATTGCAAGATGATTTCCGCCAGGCTTACAGATTTGAAGCTTTTCTTTATAGCAATGCTTACAAGTATGCTACTGCATATTTAACCACGTACATATAATATGACTATTGCAAACGCCAAATATGTATGCAAAGCCATTTTATTTTTGCAACAAAGGTAACTAAAATATGCATAAAATAAGATTTGTGATATTTTAAGCAAAAAACATATATAGAATAACATTTAAATATCCAAACCAACATGGTGAAAAAATGACTTTGATATATAAAAAGGGAAAAGATTTTTTTAGCAACGAAAAACTTGAAATAAAGATTGCAGATACAAAAGAACCAAAGCTTAATGTTATAATAAAAGAAAATGAGCAAGGGATAGTTGAAGTATGCAAAGAAAATGGAACAGTAAATTTTGCAATAAATGATAATGAAATTTATGATATGCTGCATAGAGAGGGCCCACAAAATTCGAATGGTATTTTTATAGAATCAAAAAACAAAGTAAGCGTTGATTTAAAAGGCTTATATTATATAAAAATAAAAACAAAAAATCAAGAAACAATGATAGGAATTGTAGATTATAAAAAGAAAAAATTCATACATTGTTGGAATAAATCAGAGATTGGAGAAGACCATTACGAAACAAGATTTGAATATAATAAGTAAAGAACTTATCTTTGCTGAATTTCTACTGCATCTGCAATTTAGAGCTTTTCTTTATAATGCTTGCAAGCATGCAGTATAGCGTGCATTCAAATATGCTTGCAGAGGCATAGCCTCTGCGAATCTTTTATTTTATATGCAAAGTTTTTATTATGCAAATTGATAGTATATTTGACTCAGTGAGCAGGAAGCCTGGCTTAGCAAGGGAATGAAAGACAGCAAATGTATCCATAGTTTATAATAGAAATGTTGAGAAGCAAAATGAATAATATGTTTAGCGCGGAAAAGTGATAATAGCAAGGCAATAAGTATTGACTTGAGCATAAAGAACCAGATCGCATTTTCAAATGTTTCAAAAGTGCACTATGCTGCCTTACTCGCTTTTTATTTTACAAATAGCAAAATCAAAGGCCTAAAAATATTATTCCAAGAAGTATTGCGGCAATTCCTATAAGGTGCTGCCTTGAAATTTTTTCTTTTGCGATGATAAAAGCTAGAAATACTGTTATCATAGGAGCCGCAGAAGATATAGGAACGACAACCAAAGAATAGTTTAAGTATTCGCCGTAGCTTACAGCGAAAAATGCTGTCATTATGATAATTGATTGCATTATTAAAGGCAAAGCGCTATGAGATGGAAAGGTAAACTTGCCTTTTGCAACAAGTATTGGTGCATATATTATAAGCCCTATGAGTTCGATTATAACTATAGGTATTATCCATCCACTTGCAGGAGCAGCAATACTTATAAAAAACAGCATTAACCCAAAAGATAACATTGTTGCAATGCCACACTTCAGACTTAATGAGACTGCGTTTATATGCTTTGAATTTTTTATTGACATGAAGATTGTACCAAAAATCACCAAAAAAATCCCTATATAGCTAGATAGAAAAAGAGGTTCAGTAAGAAATATGATGCCAAGCAAAACAGTTACTATTGGAAATGAATTTGATAATGGAGATACAATAGCGATTTCGCCTTTTTCAAAACCTTTAAAAAAAGTAAAATAGGCAATTGCGCCAAATAATCCCGCAGATACAAGCAGCGCTAAATTAAATAATGAAATATAGAAATTGGAAAAAAATATTAGCAGGATAAGCAAAGAAAATATAGCAGAAAACACATAGCTCCAAAATGCTGCTATCAATGCACCAATTTTTCTTGCAACGAGGGCTTCGATGTAATCCCCAATGCCATAGCCTAATAGTGCAACGATACCAAATATAACTCCAGGATTAAGCATTATATCAAATTTTACTTAATCTAGCAATAAGCTCTTCTTCATTTATTTTTGAAGTTATAAGCGGAATTTTTTCTACTTGTGAGAGTTTTATTGCCAATTTGTCTACTGTTGACAAACCTAGTATAACTACAATTTTTGGCTTTATCGGGGCGACTCTTATTACTACCATAGGAGACCTTCCAGTAGATACATTCTTAAATATAAAAGCACGCTCTGTAGTCATGCCGAAAAGCTTAGGGTATTCTTGAGGGGCTATCTCTAATATAACTCGCAAGCTGTCTAGGAGAGTATAGCCAAAAAGATTTATTGAATCTAAATATGAGGCGTTTGAGATTATTTTTCCATCTATAATCCTTGCAAAATCTACGCCGCTTAAAGGTGCGTTGAAATCCTTTATTTTATAAAAAGGCTCTTCTATATTGCTTTTTAAGGTTATATTTAAAAGGCTGTGCAAAACAGTGCCCCCTTTTCTTTTATCAATGGCAATTAAAGCGTTTACAAATCTTTTTATTACAGATACACCAGGACTAAGCCTTCTATTCCTTTCATAATCGCTTATTGTAGATGTTGCAACTTTTATTTCTGCGGCAAGCTCAACCTGGGATATGCCAAAAAGCTCCCGCCATTTTTTCATTGAGCTACCGGGGCTTTCAGACATCGTTATTTCTCCTGCAAGCTTGCTTATGAAATCAAGCTCCTCAGAATCTTGCTCTTGGCCTTCAATCTCAGCTACCATGCTGCTTTCGCCTAGTTTTCTTGCTATTTTTTACTAATGCATTTTTGCCTTTAGTCACGCCAGTATTACCATATAAAGCATCTCTTTCCTTTATTAATGCATCGTTTTCTTGATTGATTGCCTTTGGCTTTTTAAGCAAACCGTATATTATCATACCAATTGAAATTATTATAAGACTAAACACAACTATGCCCAATATGCCAGAATAGTAGAAATAATTTGCAACGTTTGGATACGAAGATAAATTTGATCCTAAAATTGGGGGTATGTAGACTATAGAAACATTTGTTTTATTAGGAGAGATACTTTGCATGACTACAATCTCGTGCAATGGACCAGAATAATTTCTAGATAAGTTAGATGAATAAATGTAAGTAGCAGAGGTCATATTTTGCTGGTTCGGCATCGCCACTACAGAAGCATTTGCCAGTATGGCAATAACTCCTTTTCCTTCGAGTCTTTTTGCTATCTCTATACCGTTTGTAGGATTTAAATAGAACTGCCTACTCCATTCCTTGAATGCTGTGCTGCTATTAAATATATAAAAGTTTACGCTAGGTGAGAATTTAGCCACAAACATGAATATTGCTGGACTGCTATTTGAAAATGTAAAGTTCATTGATATAAAATCTGTGCCGAATATGGTTTGCGTATAATATGTAAAAGGGTTTGCAATATTTTGAATTTCATAAAATAGTAGCGCGCCAACAATTAAAGTAGCAACAAAAAGCGCTATACCTATAAAAATAATCTTTTTTCTCATTTTATCGTTTGTTTATGTGAACTAAAAATTTATAAACTATTTTAATTTTTGCAGAAAATGCCATTTTTCATCAATAGCTGCTTCTATTTCCTTTATATCGTCTTCGCTTATTCTGGAGAAACGCCCTTGCAACTTCAAATAATCGTTTATCGGCCTTCTTTTGCTTTTATCTTCAAAAGGCTTGCTAAACTGTGATATCGATAGTTTATTGTTTTCATATTCATAAAGAATCCATAACCCTGTTTGAACTGCAAGTTTGCCAACTTCTATAGTATCGCTGGTATCTATTCTCCAACCGGGCGGACATGGGGAATAAAGCTGAATAAATTTTGTTCCTTTATGGGTTTCTGCTTTTTTGAGCTTATCTATAAAATCTGTAGGAAAGGATATACTAGCAGTGGCAACATATTCTATATTGTGAACCATCATTATTGCTGCAATGTCCTTTTTGAACTCTCTTTTGCCTTCTGGCGTTGTAGTGGTCCAAGCGGCATGAGGCGTAGAAGATGATCGTTGTATGCCTGTATTCATATATGCTTCGTTATCATACATAATAAAAATTATATTGTCGCCTCTTTCTGCAGCGCCACTCAATGATTGTAGGCCGATATCTGCAGTGCCACCATCTCCTGCCCATGCAACAACTGTACCCTCTTTGTTAAGCGCTTCAAGTGCATTAGATATACCGCTTGCTGCGGCTCCTGCACCTGCCATTGCAATATTTAATAGAGGAAAAGAAGCAGAACTTTTTGGCCATGTTCCTTGAACAACGCTAGCGCAACTTGCAGGGATGACCACTATTGGCTTTTCTATTGCCTTTGTCATTAGCCGTAATCCTAAAGATAAACCACACCCAGGACATGATGCATTGCCAGGCAACCAATAGTCTTCGCGTTTAATATCTTTAAGCAACATTTACATCACCAGGTTTACCCATGCATCGCCTTTGTTTTTTATTGTAGATTTTACTACCTTTATATAATCATTTGGCGTTATGTCTCTGCCGCCTAAACCTGCTATATAACTCCTTACTATAGGATGCCTCCCAGAATCGTATAATACAGATTTTATTTCATGAGCAAGTATGTTTCCTATTCCTGGCGAAAAAGCTCTTTCTACTATAGATATATAGGACGCCTTTGAAAGTGCCGCTACAATTTCTGGACCTGGAAATGGCCGCATTACACGCACCCTGAGTACACCTGCTTTTATTCCTTCTTTTCTAAGCAGATTTGAAGCGACTTTTGCATCCCCGCTCGAAGCACCCATTGTTACTACAATATGGTCGGCGTCATCACAATTATAGCAATCAATAAGCCCATATTCCCTGCCAGTTATGGTGGCATATGCCTTTGATACTGCATTTATAACTTGCTTAGATTCTTGCATTGCAAGATACATCTTATATCTCATTTCCATAAAATAGTTTTGATCTATTACATTGCCAAATGTCAATGGATTATTTATATCTATTTCAAATACAGGTATGCGCTTGCCAATGAATTCTTGTATTTCTTCTTTGCTAGGCATACTTACTGGCATGCTTGTATGTGTCAATATGAATCCATCTAATCCTACCATAAAAGGCAAAGAAACTCTTGCATCTTCAGCGATTTTAAAAGCCATCAATGTTGTATCAAATGCTTCCTGACCATTTTCTACCATAGCTTGAATCCATCCGCTACTGTGCTGTATCATGTAATCGGTATGTTCATTGAGTATACTCCATGGAGCTGCAAGAGAACGAGTTGCAACAGCCATCACAATTGGCAAGCGGGAATGGGCGGCCCAATAAACTACTTCTGCCATATACATAAGCCCATGGCTCGATGTAGCAGTAAATACCCTTGCGCCTGCTGCACTGGCACCTATGCAAGCACTCATTGCACTATGCTCTGAATCAACTTTTATAAATCTTGAAAAAAGCTCTTTATTTTTTATCATCGTTGCTATGTCTTCTACAATTTCAGTTTGCGGGGTTATAGGATACGCTGCAATTATATCTGGAAAAGCTAGTTTAATTGCATTTGCAACACTGCCACTCCCTGTAAGGACTTTTGTAATCATACAACCTCCTTTTGCATTTCAATTGCCTTAGTGGGACATTCTTTAGCACATATGCCACAGCCCTTGCAATAATCATAATTTATTTTTATATTGTCACTATCGTCACGAATTATAGTGGCTTCTGGGCAGTCTATCCAGCATATAAGGCATTTTATACATTTTTCTTGATTTACGACAGGTTTGTCAAGCCTCCATTCATTTGTCTTTCCTCCTGCACCAAAATCCGGTACAGATAGAGGATAGTCTTTTATCTTTGGCTCATAAATACTTTTTTTGACAATATAATCATTCATAAATTCACCTTTTTCACACTATTAAAGCCTTCCTTTGACGCTTCGACGTTTTTCTCTGCAAGAGGTTGCGGCCAATACTCGTTTATTGCTTTTTCTAAGGCATCAAATGAAAATACAGAAGCAGAATTCGCAAGAGCGCCCAGCATTACGGTGTTTATTACGGGCCATCCTGCAACTACAAGCTCTAAAGAGACAGCAATAGATATAGCATCTATATAAAAAGCCTTTATGTTTTTTGCTTTTATTTCGTTTATGGCAACGCGCGCTACATCCTCATTTTTTCCATTTATTAGTATTGTTCCATTCTCATTTAAACCTTGCAAAGAAATCTCATTAATTGCAACATGCAGTAGTTCTGCATCAAGCACAACTATTATATCTGGAGTATATATCTGGCTATGCAACATTATTGGATTTGAATCAATTCTTAAAAAAGCTTTTACAGGGGCTCCCCTCCGCTCGCCACCAAAAAATGGAAACGCTTGGGAATTTGCACCTGAATTATACGCTGCAATAGCTGCAATCTCAGATGCCATTACTGCGCCATGGCCGCCACGTCCATAGAAAACAATCTCTTTCATTAAATTACTTCTTATAAACGCTAATTTATTTACTTATACAATTTTTATAATTTTTTCAAATCAGTTTGCAGGTGCATTAGGTCCGTATAGCCATTTCTTCAAAAGATGCAAGGATTGTATCAAAATTTTCCCATGCCTTGCGATATGTTTCATGGTCAAAAGGATCAACAATATAGTAAAGCCATGCGGCAACTTGCTGATTTTTTATAGGCATAGTCAAGATTTCTTGCAAATCAAGTATGGAAATGTTTTTCCATTTAAAATTTTTTGCATCATCGTATTCTTGCTTCAATTCTTCCTTGTTTATTTGACTTCCTTCGTCAATAAGTATTTTATATGTACGCCAAGATTTATTTGGTGAAAAACATGCAACAAGTACTGCCATGTTCTTTATTGCTTTTTCATTATCGCTATATTCTTTTTCATTACGCTGCGAAATCAGGTTTACAACCCTCACAAATTTTTCATATTTGGTTAAGTTATGTTTGGTTGGCATAGCATAACCCTGTGCTATTCTCATTCTTATCCTCATTCTATTTAGCAAAGATAAGAATATATATATTATCAAAAAAAATAGAGATAGAAATAAACAAAGTAATTTATTTAAAATATATTTGTATTTATTATATATAATTAGGCGATAAAATGGCAGAAGAATTGAACCCATTTATTATAGCTCAAAAACAATTGGATAAAGCTGCAAAGATTATGGAACTTGATGAGCAAGCGCATAAGATACTTAGAGAGCCTATGCAAAGTGTCACAGTAAATTTCCCTGTAGAAATGCGTGACGGTTCAAAAAGGGTTTTTACAGGATTTCGAGTACTTTACAACAATGCAAAAGGACCAGGCAAAGGAGGAATAAGGTTCCATCCACAAGAAAATATTGATACTGTAAAAGCATTAAGTGCATGGATGACTTGGAAATGCGCATTGGCAAACATTCCATTTGGGGGCGCAAAAGGAGGAGTAATTGTGGATACAAAGTCATTAAATGACAAGGAATTAGAAAATCTTTCAAGAGCTTATACAAGAGCAATAGGCAAATTTATAGGCCCAACTATTGATATACCTGCACCCGATGTTTATACAAACCCGCAAGTGATGGCGTGGATAATGGATGAATACAGCAAAATGAAGGGAGAGAATACTTTTTCATTGATAACTGGAAAGCCTTTAGAGATATGGGGGTCTGAAGGTCGTTTTGATGCAACGGCAATGGGAGGCATGTATGTACTTAGGGAGGCGGCAAAGATCAAAGGAATGGAACTTAAAGATATGAAAATAGCAATACAAGGATTCGGCAATGCAGGGACCTTTGCTTTTGATTTAGTAACTAAGCTTTTTAATGCCAAGGTGGTAGCAGTAAGCGATTCAAAAGGTGGCATTTATTCAAAAGATGGGTTAGATTATAGCAAAGTGAAGCAAGCAAAAGATGAATATGGAACCGTACAAGGATACAATGATGCAGAAAAGATAACTAATGAAGACCTTCTTGAACTGGATGCTGATGTGCTTATACCTGCAGCAATAGAGAATCAAATTACACAGAGCAACGCAGATAAAATAAAAGCAAAAATATTGCTTGAATTGGCAAACGGGCCAGTAACACCTGATGCAGACGAAATACTAATGCAAAATAAAGTTTTTGATATTCCCGATTTCCTTGTAAATTCTGGAGGAGTAATTGTATCATATTTTGAATGGGCGCAGAATATTCAAGGATATTATTGGAGTGAAAGCGAGATATACGGCAAATTAGATAAAATAATAACAAGATCGTTTAATGATATGATAGAAACACAGAGAAAATATGAAGAAAAAGGAGAGCATATTGATACAAGAACTGCAGCATATATAATTGCTGTTGATAGGGTAGCAAAAGCAATGAAGGCAAGAGGTTGGTATTAGCTAACATATTTAAATGTTTTGTAACTAAAAAAGTATAATGAGTGATAGCATGAAATTAAAAAATAAAAAAATGCAATCTGCAATGGAATACCTTATGACATACGGATGGGCAATCCTGATAATCGCAGTCGTACTTGGCGCTTTATTCTCTCTCGGAGTATTTAGTAAATCAGGATTGATGGGTACGAGTTGTGTAGCTCAATCAGGATACTTATGCAGCAATCCCATATTGACTTCTAGCACAGATACCTTTACAGCAACGGTTGGCCAAGTTTCAACCAACACTTGGACTAACGCAGTATTCTGCTTAATACCTCAAGGAGCAACACCAACACCAAGTCAAATGGTAGCAAACACTAACAATTGCTCAGCCCCCATTAGCTTAAATTCTGGGCAGCAACAACAAATTACAATTCATTTAGGTTCAGGCTCATCAATACCCATTGGTACAGCGTATTCTGGATATTTGTGGGCAAATACGCTTGCAGGTAGTAGTAGCACACCAATGTATATGTCAATAGCTACAGTAACAGTAAAGTCTACCTGATTTCTTTTTCTTCTTTATTTTTTATATTCTTTTTTATATTCAGCAGTTCTTCTAATTCTTTGACACTTAATATTGGCTTTCTTGATCTTTCAGAATCATCTATTGCTATTCTTGGGCACATAGTATTTACAAATGCATCAAAATCCATAAAGTCATTTAAAGCGTCAAAATCCAAAGTATTTGTAATTAATATAATTGAATAAAATCCGTTATCTGAAAGCATTCTTTTAATTTCTTTTGCTGTGTTCATATTATATTGACCATTTTTAGTCGAAACAAGGATGCCGAATTGCTTTGCATGCAAAGCAGAAAGAATCTTGCCCATACTTTTTTTTGCATATTTTTCGCGATATTCATCCAATCTTTCTATTTTTCTTGCAAATGGATCTATGGAGAAAAAAGGCTTTTTTGTTGCAAGGAGCGCCCCTAGAGGATGAAAAAGTCCTCCCCCAAAAAATATATGCGCATCAACCATATTATCTATGCTTGCTGCACTGCCTGCATCACATCCTAAAATTTGGCCAGGGTATTTGGCAAAACCATAAGGCTTCCCTATAATAACTTCTTTATTGTTTTCTTCAAAAAATTTTCTTATTTTATCTAACATATGTACGTGCTGTATAGTAGTAACAATTCCTATTTTATCAAAAGGCTGCAATATGCCGAGTGAACTTTTTAATATATCAATAGAAACAGAAACAGGATATTCGATATATTCAACGTTGAAATCTACTTTCATGAATTCGCTATGGCCAAAATGAATAAGCTTATCGGCATTTATTTTTTTTGCTTCATCTATTGCAAGGTCGCATGCACCATATGAAGAACTAGCAGATATAAATACCTCATCTCCTTCGTTTTCTAGCTTTTTTGCATATTCCATTGCCTTGCTTTTTAAACCTTCCGGGAATTGCAGTAATACTTTCATATACCTCAAGAAGCAATAAGTTTTGCCTGATATAAGCCAGAAAGCTTTGATGCAGCCCGTCTGCATGCTTCTTTTGCAAAATCTTTGTTCTTAGAATATGTTTTTACTAAAAATACAGGCTGATTTGCTCTTAATCGTGCTGCGATTCCAATTGCCTTACCAAAAGAATGAGCCATACCTTGAGAGGTTCTATCCGCTTTTGCTCCCGTAGCCATTTTATGCTCTCTTATACCATTATGTGGATATACAAGAACTTTGAAATAATAGCTGCCAGGTATATTTTTTTCTAAATATTTATTGACAATTTGCCTTGCTGCTTCAAGTGCATTTGATCTAAGCTGAATTGGCTGTTTTGCATTTAGAGTGTAGGCGATATCATAATCTTCTTTATTAACTCCCATATTAAATATTAAAAGAGCACGCCGTGGCATTGCTCTAATATAATTCTTTTTAGGTTTTCTTAAAGAGTACCTTGCCCATGATTGCGAATCAACATTTCTACATGTTCTTGCAGGTCTTAATTTTGCCATTTAAACACCAATATGAATGATTATTTTGAACAAGAAATTATTTAAGACTTACCTGATTTTTGTACTATAAAATGTTGAATTTTGTATTGCAACATGTAATTCGCCTTTAAGGTTGAATATATTCAAAAAGAGAAAGTAAACTTTTTACACGGATTTGGTTTATTTCTTTATTTCAATAATAAAAAGAGCATTCTATTGTAGTTTAGATTGTCTTCATAATATAAAGAATAGGAAGTTCATTTCTGCTTGGGCATACTCAGTTTGAAGGTTTAGAACTTCTGCCATTCTTGGAGTTGCCTCTTTATGGGTATTGGTGCTATCTTTGCATATATCTTTGCCTGCATGCAATCGACCTATGCCTTCCTCTATAGAGAAATGCAATGTTGAACAATGCATTTACATCAGCATGACCAACGTGCCCTCATGCATGGCACATGAATTTCTTTTCTATTCTTGTACTTATGCTTCTGTACCTTGAACATTCCTTCGATGCGTTTTGAGGCTTGGCATAGGCAATTGGCATTCGGCGTAATTTTGCCTTTACCCCTTTGAAGAATATGCACGGTATTTATATGCAGTTTTCATTACAACCATTTTATAAATCTTAAAAGTTATATGCCTTTATGCAGTGGCTTATATCTTCCTAAAGGGCGTGGGTTTTACGCTGCATTAGGTAAGTTCAATTTCTGTATAAGATCAACAAAAGCATACATTTAAATATTTATTTGTCATATATTACTCATGATTCAATCATGATTCTTGCAGCGAAGTATCTTGACTGAATTATGCATGTGATTTGAATGGTTCGCAATAAAATGCAAAAAGACTTGATACAAATAAAAGAAGCCTTAAAAAAGCTTTCATATGCTAGCAAAAAAAATGACGAAGTTATAAAAGTAAAAGCAAAAGCAGAAGAAACAAATAGTAATCTTTTCTTGCTTTTAAAATATATTATGGATGAGAATAAGAAAAATACAATGTTGATAAAAAACATATCTGATGCAATAGAAAGATTGACTAATGAAATTGAAGGTCCTGAAGAAACCAAATATGAAGAGCCAACTGCTGTTGTGCAAAAAGAAGTTAAACATCAAGAAATTGCTCTTTCTGCTTTAGATGCAAAGATAATAGAGCATATTCAAGTTAAAGGTATGTGTTGTGCAGACGATATAAAAGAAATAATGAATTATAAAGGTAGAAATGCAGCTTCTTCGAGATTAAATAGCTTATATAAAAGAAATTTACTCCAAAGATACCAGCTAGGCCACAAGGTATACTATAAATTCAATGCAGACAGGCTTTCAGATTCTCTGCTTGTTTTACCCCCAAAATAGAGCCCGTGTAATTACGGGCTCTATCCACCTGGCAGGGCGACCAGCCCCTTTTGGGGTTTTTGTTTTTATTTTGTTTGTGATGTGCCTCTCACCGCTAAAGCGTGTGGGCTTCCCTTCCGAAGAAGGTATGCTGCGCACGACCATCTCTTGTGAGACCTTTTAGCATGGCTTATAGCCGGCAGATGGCAAGCCATGGGAACTGCCTTTATGTGCACTCTCAGTCCGAGAGCCTTCTGTCACATCATATTGTAGGCGTAAAGGTATATATTTTTTCTTTCTGCGGTTCGCTCTCATCCCACCCATAAATGGCGTGGGATTTCCCGCTCATGTTGTTAAATAGTAGAAAGTGAGAAAAGCTCATTTTAAATAAATATATTAAAATTCAACATTTCTATTGCATAATTATAAAAGCTTTAATAAACAATATATCTAAAGGTAGAGATAATGAGCAACATTAAAATAAGTATGACAATACTTATGTTTTTGGCTTTTTCTACTTTTGCTTTTGGTGCAAGCAATAATATAATAGGATCTGCTTCGATAGAGGTTCCTGCTGTTATACTTGCAAATAATACCGGAGAGCTAACTAATTTGAGACTTATTGTAACAAAAGGCAACGGCTCTGTTTTTATAACTGGGCCGATAAGCATAAGCAATTCAACCAACCAGTCGGCGCTCAATGCAACAATTGCTTCGGCAAATTTCTTGAAAATAAATTATAAAAATTATTCTTTTAATTATATTATAAATGCAAGCAATGTTTCTGGTCCTAGTGCAGGGTTGGCAATGTCTCTTTTGAGTATTTCTGCTATTACTGGAAAGCATTTAATGCCAAATATGTCATTAACGGGAGTTATATATGCGAATGGGAACGTTGGTGCTGTTGGAGGTGTTTATGATAAGGCATTAGCAGTTTCAAAGAAAGGTTTAAAATTTTTTATAGTTCCAGAAGCGTCTCCTGGAAGTTTTGTGGCAATGCTATATTACTTAATACAAAATGCATTTTCTCTACCAATAATACAAGTTGCAAATTTATCTGAAGCCACCAAATTCGCTTTTTCTAGTAATCCTAGTATTTTTTATAGCAATGAATCGTCATTTAATCTTTTTTCGAATTATAATGCATCTGCAATACCAAATGCAACATTAAATTGCATAAATTGCAATGAAAGTGCATTTGAACAATTAGCAAATTATACTATAAATATGACACAGAACGAGATCAATTCTACTTCTTCTTTCAAAAATTTCAAAAATATTTCAATGGCGCTTCAAGAAAGCCTTAATCAAGCTAAACTTATAGTAAGAAAAGGTTATTTATATTTCGGAGCAGATCTGGCCTTTTTAGATTATGCAAATGCATTTTATTTTGCAAACTATCTTACTTCTAGACATCAAGGTTTTGAAACTTTGAAAAGCATATATTCATATTGCAATAGCCTAACGCCACCGCAATTAACAAGACAAAATTATGAATATGTGCTTGGGGGTGAGCTTAGGCAGGCGTGGGGTTTATATACTACCAACATCTCTATCGCTCAATATAATCTTACAGCAGTAGATAGCGATGGGGTATTGTATAACATGTATGAAGCCGCACAGGCTGAAGCATGGTGTAACGCTGCGGCAAAATTATATAATATTTCACAAAATATTGGAGGCACCCCTGTTTATCTTTCTGCAAATTTAAGCTCAGAAGCATATTCTGCATTAGTTAATATATCTGCATATGCCGGAATGTATACTGAAACTGCACAATCTGCTTATAAAAATTCAAATTATGCACTTGCACTCTTGGCTTCAAGCTATGCATATATTTATTCTATGACTAATAAAAGCATATCTGAAATTGCAAATTCAATACAGCTTTCGAATTATGGCGTATGGGCAACTCAGTTTTCAAATGAAGCATTATTTTATATGAATGAGTCTATCATACATAATTCAATAGGGGATGCACAGGAAGCATATTCAATAGCTCAACTTGCTAAACATATTGGCAAAGATATGTACATAATAAATGAAAGCATGTTGAATGCTTCTAATACCCCTACAGTAAGTTCTGCTTATTTATCAAATCTAATAAATGCCTCAAATAAGCAATATACTTATTTGCAAAATGAAATTATATCTGAAGGAATTGCAATTAAGGAAATGCTTATTATATTTGCTGTAACAATATTAATCCTTATTATATTTATGATTATTTTAGTTTGTTTTCTGATTGCAAAAGTAAAGTCGTTAAAAGATCTTGTGGCCAAACAACATAACAAAAAAAGGTGAAAAAAATGTCTGATATATTACCAGGAAAAGTTTGCATTTCTTGTGGAAAGCTTACACATAATTATGTCGAATTCAAATGCCCAAATTGTGGTAAAGCTACGATAATAAGATGTAATCACTGCAGGGAAACGGCAAATACTTATGTTTGCCCAGAATGCGGATTTGAGGGACCTTAATGGGAAAAGCTAGAATTATTTTTAGGATTTACCCAAAGGAGGGTATGCTAGATAAAGCACTAAAAGAAATAAAAGAACTTAAGCCAATGGATATACAAGAAGATGAAGTTGCATTTGGTATAAAGCTGATAAATGTACTTTTTGTGTATGATGCAGATAAAAATGGTTCATCGGAAATTGAAGAAAAACTCAAGAAGCTTGACAGCGTAAGTGAAGTCGAGGTTCAGGACGAAAGTTTAATGTAATTGTCCTTCCTCTTGGTTTTTAAATGATAAATTCGATAGAACTTATTAACTGGAAAACACATAAGCATACATTGATAAATTTTGGTCCCGGCGTGAATGTAATAACAGGTGTTATGGGCGCCGGCAAAAGTTCGGTTTTAGATGCGATTTCTTTTGCATTATTTGGCACTTTTCCAAGCTTAAAAGAAAAAAGAGTATCTTTAAAAAACATTATATCAAAAAGGCCAGTGCAAGAAATCTTTGCAGAAGTGCGGCTTGCATTTTCAATCGGAGATGATAATTACCTTATTACAAGAAAAATACAAGCATCAAGTACTTCTTCTATTTTAGAAAAAAATGGAAGCTATTTACAAACCCAAACAGAACGCGTTACAGAAGAAATAGAGAAACTCCTAAAAGTAGATTATGATACTTTTTCCCGTGCAATATATTCAAGGCAGAACGAACTCGAATATTTTCTTGATATAGACAAAAGTTCAAGGAAGAAAGGCATAGATGAAATGCTTGGATTAAGTTCTTTTGCTTTTGCTGAGCAAAATGCAACTACATTATACAATAATATAAAGCACGATATTGAAACTTTGGAAAAACATATTTCTTCTATAGATTTGGAAAAAGAAATAATTGAAAAAAATGAATTAGTTAAGCAAAAAGAAGAGTTGACAAAAGAGCAAGAAAAGCTTAATAAAGAAAGCAATACAAAAAAAGCAGAACTTTCTGATTTGAAAAAGCAGCTGGTTTTGCTGCAAAATAAATATAATGAGAAAAAAGAGCTTGAAAAAAAATTTGTTGAGCTCAAATCTAGGCTAATGACTTTGAAAGGAGAACTTGATAAGATAGGAGAAATAAGGAATTACGCTGAAATAAAAGAAGATATTGAAAAATTTCGAACAGAAAGAACAAAGATGGAAGAAGCTATCAAAGCAACCAAGCAAGAAGAATTGCGTATTTCTAAGGAATATTCAAAAGTAGAAGAACAGGAAAAGAATATTGAAAAAGATTTAGTTACACGTGATTTGCTACTTTCTAAATTGAATAACAGGAATTTAGATTTTTTGCAAGAGATGTATAAAAAAACAGAAGAAAAACTTGAATCTCTAAAAAATGCATATAGCAAAAATGAGAGCATAATAACTGAAGAAAATGGATGGATAGAGAAACTTTCAAAGAGCATAAGCACATGCCCTTTATGCGAGAGGCCCCTTGAGCCGGAAATGAGATCACGCATACTTGAAAATAAAAAAAGAAGAATTACACAAATTTTAGAAAGCAATACTAAACTTCAATTGGAAATAAATATTAGTAAACTTGAATTGGAGAAAAATCAAAAGGCTATAAACGAATTCAATGAAGCGTCTAACAGGATAAAAGAGTATATAGGTATAGAAGAAAAGAAAAAAGAGCTTGAAAAAAAGAAAAAAGAGTTATCGATACAACTTTCTGCAATAAGCAAAAAAAGTGAGGAACA
>JAVYWU010000009.1:0-15854 GCA_038877355.1 Candidatus Micrarchaeaceae archaeon
AGTAAAAGTACCAACAAAAAAGAAAAAATTTCCATTTCTTATAGCTGTTATAATTCTTATTATAGCTGTAGGTGCAATAAGTGGTTTTTATATGTTTCATACTGCACCTACAAATATTATTACTTCATCTACAACTACCATAAAATATATACCTATAAGCAATTTTAGTAGCTGCGAAACGTTTGACAGGCCAGGAATTTACTATTTGTCAAAAAACATAATATTTAATGGGCTTTATGGAACGTGCATAAATATAACTTCGGATAATGTTAAACTTATATGCAATAAAAATAGCATTATAGGAAAAGGTCCTTATTCTGCTAGCCCGCCATATAGCTATGGAATTTTTCTAAACAAAAAAAATAATGTGTCAGTATATGGATGCCAAATAAGCAATTTTTCTTTTGGTATATTTATAGCAAATAGTGTAGATATAAATATAATCGATAATAATTTGACATCAGATTTTATGTCAGGCGTGGTATTAGAAAATTCAAGCAATTCAAATATATCTAGCAATTTTATCTCAAGATCTTTAAGTACAATGGGAGCAATATATATAGGAAATAACTCTACTAAAAATAAATTTATACAAAACACTTTATTTTATAATTCACAATATGGATTTAATATAAGTTATAGTGAAAATAAATTCATAAATAATTCAGTTATACAAACGCCAACATCATTTATTTGTTCTGGAATTTATGGATTCAAAAATAGCAGCTATAGTAAAGGTAACTTATGCTATAATAACACAGGCTGCAATTTTATAAATTGCATAGGTAAAAATATACCCCTTGACCTTAATACACTTGAGTTGCCTAAAAATATAACATATTGTGGAGTTATATCTAAGCCAGGTACATATACTCTGCAAAATAATATTGATATGGGAACGTTAATTAATACTTCTGCAATATCAAATCCATGTATTTATATAAATGCAAGCAGAGTTACGTTAAACTGCAATAATTTTGAACTTTTAAATGGAACAATAGGTATAGAAACAAACGGCAAATCAAATATAACACTTGAGAATTGTAATCTCTATAATTTTCACACAGGTATATTGCTTTCAAATATTACAAATTCTTCGTTTTTAAATTTAAATATAAATTATGGTGGCACACAAAGCAGAGTTATACAAGGACAGAGTGGGGGGATTGTTGCATTAGGTATTAACAAGGTTAAATTTAATAATATAAAAATAAAAAATTCTATTACAGGGTTTATTGTTTGGAATTCGGCGAATTTAACTTTGCAAAATATTAGCGTAACTAATAATCCTCTCGGTGGATTGATGCTTGAATCAGCAAATTTTGATACATTGATAAATATTGTATCAAATTATAATCAATACGGCTTAAATATGCAGAATACTTTTGCAACTACAGTTAATGGATTCACATTTAAAAATAACACATATGGAACGTATGTTTCTGGGTCATTTGGAAATGTATTTTTGAATGGATATGCAATGAATAATTCTGATAGCGACATATATGCAACATTAGATTCAGCAAATGTTTCAGACAATCAGCTCGTTAAAACTACCTGTGAACTCACAGATGCATATTGGGCACAGCGATACTGCAACACTTTCGTTGTACCTGGATTAAATTATAAACCTGTAACGAATTGCACAACGATAACAAAGCCTGGCACATACAGGTTAACAACAGATTTAAATAACGTTGTTGCAGGATGCATGAATATAAAATCCAATAATGTTTTATTTGAATGCAGTAATCATAAAATGTATGGAAATGCATATGGAACTGCAGTGACAGTCAATGGAAGCAACGTAACAGTTTCAAATTGTTCGATAAACAATTTTGCAACAGGCCTGAATGTTAACAAAGGAAGTTATGTAAGCTTGCTAAATAACAAAATAAATATATCAGTAATAGGTATAAATATAACAAATTCATATAATTTATCGATTATAAATGACCAGATTGCATATCCTTCTTTATATGGAATAGAATTGGAAAACACGTCTTATACAACCCTATATCAAAATAACTTGAATTATGGAGGAAAAGCAAGCATAAATATATACCTGTACAATTCAACTAAAAATATAATAATAAATAATACTGCAAGTTCAGCTAATATTGGAATGGAATTTGCAGGTAATTCAACAAATAATTATGTTATGCAAAATTTTATGCAAGGAACAAACTATGATTATTTCTGCCAAGCACTTAATAATCCAATAAATGCCGAAAAAGGAGGCATAAATTATGGAGTAAGCAAATCAGGGTGCAAATGGCTTGCAGCACTTTCACCTGTTTCGCCGGCAATTCCATGTTCCTCTGCTCAAACACCAGACACATATTCATTAAGTGCAGATTATATCTACAACTACGGAGATATATGCTATAATGTTCATGCAAATGGAACAGTTATAAATTGCAATGGACATACTATAATTGCAACTAATGGAGGAACTTTTGCTAATTTTATCGATGCACAAAATTTTAATTTAGAAAACTGCTATTTGAAGGGGTTCACTTCCCCTATAGTTGCAAATGGATCATCTGGAAGCATTTTTAATAACACAATATTTATAAACAAATCTGAGTTGTTGCCAGCAGTAGCAATAAATGTATCAAATGCAAAAAACTTTAACATATTTTATAATAAAATATTTGCACCATATGCAGGTATATTTATAAGCAACGCATTTACAGGAAAACTTATAGGAAATAATGTAACTTCTTTTATCTATCCGTATAAGCTAAAAAATGCAAGTAACGCTACAATAAATAGCAATATCGCTGCATATTACGGTTCATTGGGTTTAGTGCTATCCAATTCAACTAATGACATATTCAAAAATAATAATTTTTCTGGAGTTTATAGCTTGGTATGCTTTGGCACTGCAAAAGGAACTACAGCAAACATGGACCAAGGAAACAACTTCTGCAAGGCAAACCTGAATTGCAGTTGGATAAAAAGCTCCATTGCCATATGCCCATCAAAGTATTCGTGATTTAAATGTATTTTTATCAGTTGGCTAAAGGCTATGAAGAATTGGAAAAAGTTTCGTCAAGGCTAAAAATGGTTGATATTCTTGCAGGTCTTTTTAAGGAAATGCAAGCGAAAGAAATAAAGGCAGCTATATATATTACACAAGGCGTTCTTTTGCCACCTTTTGAGGGTGTTGAATTCGGAGTGGCAGAAAAAATTGCAGAAGATGCATTAGCATTAGCAACAGGAATTGAAAAAAAAGAAATTGAAGATTTGTTTAAAAAATATGGAGATTTTGGAGAGGTAGCAGAAAAATGCATCGAGAATTCTAAACTTAAAGCCATAAAAACAAAAGAATTTACCATTGATGAAATTTATACTATGCTTTATAATATGGCACTTATCTCTGGCTCTGGAAGTAAAGCTCTAAAAATAAACAAAATTGCAAGCATTCTTGTATCCTTAACTCCTATAGAAGCAAAGTACATAGAAAGATATATATTGGGAGAATTGAGGCTTGGAGTAGGGGATGCAACTATATTAGAAGCACTTGCTTTGGCTTTTGCAGGCAACAGAGAGAAAAAGATAGTACTTGAAAATGCATATAATCTATGTAATGATTTAGGGTATATAGGAGAAGAATTGGCAGAAAATGGTTTAGATAAATTGAGATATTTTAAAGTAACGCCTTTCAAACCTATAAAACCTGCTTTGGCAGAAAGGCTTCCAACAGCTGAAGAAATAATGGAAAAGATGCATGGCAAATGTGCTGTAGAACAAAAATATGATGGCTTTAGGTGTCAGATACATAAACAAGGAAATAAAATAAAGATCTATTCAAGAAATTTGGAGGAAACAACAGCAATGTTTCCTGATATTGAAAAAGCTGCAATAAACGAAGTTAAAGCAGATGCAGTAATATTTGAAGGAGAAGCATTAGCATTTAATGAAAGTACTGGAGAGTTCCGTCCGTTTCAAGAGACTATTCAACGGAAGAGGAAGCATCAAATAGCTGAAAAAATAGAGGAATTGCCATTGCATTTATTTGCTTTTGATATAATGTACTTAGATGGAAAAAGTTATATTAATGAACCATATGAAAGTAGGAGAAAAATATTAGAATCTATAATAGACGGATCAGCAATAATAAAACCCACTAAAAGAATAATAGCAACAACACCTAAAGAACTTGATGCGTTTTTCGAAGAATCAATAGAAAACGGATTAGAAGGCATTGTTGCAAAGGATTTATCTGCTTCGTATACTCCTGGAGCTAGGAAGTTTTCTTGGATAAAAATGAAAAGAAGTTATAGAGGAATATTATCTGATTCGCTTGATCTTGTAATTGTTGGATATTTTAGAGGCAAAGGAAGTAGGACAGAATTTGGATTTGGAGGTCTACTTTGTGCAGTATATAATAAAGAAAAAGATATGTTTGAAACAATATCAAAAATTGGAACTGGATTTACTGAACATAATATGGAAACTTTTCATAATTTACTTCAAAAAATAACAACTAAAACGAAACCGGTAAGAGTTGATTCTATTATAATGCCTGATTTTTGGGTTGAACCGAAATATGTTGTAACCGTAAAAGCAGACGAAATAACTAAATCTCCTATGCACACTTGTGGAAGAGAACTCGATAATAATGGGGTAGAATCTGGATATGCATTACGTTTCCCGCGTATAATAGGTAATGGTTTTATAAGAGAAGATAAGAATCCAGAAGATGCAACCACAACAAAAGAAATAATTGAAATGTATAAGCAGCAAAAGAGAGTACAAGCAGAATAAATAAGAAGAGTTACTTGCCTTGAGATAGCTCTAGGCATATACAATTTTGAAGCTTTTCTTCATAATGCTTGCAAACAAGCATTGAAATACTTTAGAGCATATGCTTACAAGAGGCATTTTTTATCTCTACGGAAGAAACAGCTAAATTGCATATTTTTTTATTAATTGAGGGGAAACTTCTAGTTTGCAAGGTTAAATCAATTACTTTATAATATCTTCTATTGTCTTCTCTAATTTGTATATTTCTTTTACCACTTCTTTAACTTTAGGATTAAGTTTATAGCCCAAACCATAACCATTCTCTACTCTCATATGAGTTGGCTGTATTATATTAAGATCTAGTGATAGTTCTCGTAAGGTGATTATAAGGGTCTTCCGCGTAAATTTCTTTTCGAGCAATGTATAGATTTCTTTTGTAGTTCTTGGTGACTTTTTAAGCAATAAATCCATTACTGCAAAATTAGGCCTGCTTAATATCTTTCGCAAAGCCCAACTTTCGTCTTTTTGAACTTTTTTTATCATTAACTCCCTAAGCAAATTATGCTTTAATCTGAAATTATATTGTAAGAGAATATTTATATAGTTTAGCATTTTTTTGAATAAAATAGACAATAAATTCTAAAATTTTCTTTGTATATAAAATAAAATTACTTTTTAACACTGTGAGCTGAAGCCCCATCCGCAAGGGCAAGTAGTTCACTAGTTTAAATTGCTCTAATAAGTAAAACAAACAAGAAACAGATATAACGGGCATCCTCTCCTATCTAAAGGATATTGGTTTTCTGCTATATATTATGTAAATAAGTGCTAATTTGATAAAAAATTCGCAATAATCTTATCATATTTTATATTAAAAATTGAGATCAAATATAAAAGTAACAAGTAGTTTGCAGCAGTATTGCGAATTAGAAAATATTAAATTTATGTTTATAGTAAAGTATTAATATTTTATTTAACTAAAATAATGTGTAGTTAAGTAAAAGGTGAATAGTTGCTAAAATTTTTAAAAAAAATTAAAAGCATAGAGCAAACAAATTCGAATCTTTCTTTGAGCTTTTATACATCAGAAGAGGCGATATCACAAGAAATAGAAAGATCAAAGAATGGCGTAGTTTCAATAGGATTAAAAGGTAATACTAAAGAAATTATTTATGCTATCCCTAAAATTACAAAAGAAGTAGAACGAGAAGCAATAGAGATTAAACAAAAATTAATTGAAAATTATGAAAAAAATTTTATAAATTATACTGGCGACTGGAAAGATAGATTAAGAGAGGCAAAACAAAAATATATGCTAAATGAAACCGAAATAACTCCTTCAAATTTTCCATTATATTTGTCAATACATGATACTTATGGATTAGGACCGCTTAGTATAATATTGGAAAATAAAGATAACATAGAAGAGATAATGCTGAACAAACCCTTATCTAATTTATTTGTTTACCATTCTAAGATTGGGTATTGTAAAACAAATATGCATTTTAAAAACGAAGAGATATTAAGATTTATGTTTAATAAGATGATAGATGATACAGGAAAAGAAATGACAGAGCAGGAATCCATAATAGAAGCACAATTATTTGATGGTTCAAGAGTACATGCACAATCTTATCCTTTTGCACCTGATGGCTTTGTAATGTCTATTAGATTAAAAAACAATATGCTTACTATTAAGGATCTTATCGAAGAAAAAGTAGTAGATCTTGAGGCAATTGCATATCTTTGGTTAGCATTAGATGCCGGAGTTAATATACTTATAGTTGGTGCACCAGCGGCAGGAAAAACAACTTTTCTAAAAGCTATAAGTGAATTGATACCAAATTATAGACGTATAATATCAATAGAAACAGAGGCAAATGAAATAAAATTTTCAGAAAATTATTTAAACGCTATAAATCTTAAAGCAAGCACTAAAGGAACCTCATTAGTAAAAGAAACAATAAATGCATTGCATATGCGTCCTGATCAGCTAATAATTGGAGAAATAATAGGACCAGAGGCCAAACAAGTATTTTCTTCAGGAAATTATGGTATACCATTTATAGCAACAATGCACAGTAATGAAGGAGGAGATATGCTGTTACATAGATTAATGGCAAAGCCAATGGAAGTTGAATTAGATTCATTGCATGCATTAAATATCGCAGTTTTTCTAGATAAAGAAGGTAAAGAAAGAAAAGTGAAGAAAATTTGTGAATATAGATGGCCAACTTTAGGTGATGAAGGCACGCTATCTAACAATATTGCACAATGCTTAATAAAAACAATATATTATAATGATAAACTTGATCTTCTATCATTAAAAGGATCACCAACAATTGCAAAATATGCAGAAAAAAAGGCAATTTCATTAACTGATTCTTTAGTAGATTTAAAAAATAGAATAAAATTTCTAAAAAAAATTTTAGACAATTCTACACAAAATGAAATAATAACACAAATACAGGAATATGGCGATTAAACGGATATGGATTTAGATTTTATTGAAACAATTGCAATAAATATGAAAGCACTTAATAAAACTGCATTAAATAGCATAGATTATGCATTAAATCTTTTTAAAGGGTCAAAATCTGATATAATTAATGTTTTTAGAAAAACTTTTCAATTATTGAATTTAAATTATTTACCACAAGAAGCATTTTTGATAAGCATGCAAAACAGCAAGATTAAGAGCAAAGAAATAAGAGAAATTTTAATCTCAGCAATAAAAAGGAAAGAATTGAATGATATAATCATTGAAATTTATATAGAAATAAAAAAATTTAATGAGGATAAATTAATAAAAAAATACGGAAAAATTCAAAATCAATTTCTTCTTGTAGTACTTTTATCTTCAATTTTGCCTTCTCTATTATTATTTGTGTTTGCAGGCTACTCGATGTTATATAATAGTACTCTATTAACAATAGTGTTTATAACTAGTTTTACTTTTATTTTGCCTTTTTCTCTTGCCATATTGCTAAATAAAATAGGTGAATTAAACGACTAAAAATTTTATTTTCAGTATTGTTTTTATAATATTAATAATAATGTTAATTTACGGATCATTTATAATTTCAATTTTGGTTATATCCTTCGTTACTTTAGCGTTTTATATAACTAAAGAAAAAGAAATAAAAAAGAAGAATAGATTAAACTTTAGCATTGTTCAGTTTTTGGAATTGCTTAATGAAAATAAACAAATTATTCCATTTAAAAAAAGAATAAAACTATCACTAAAACCAGATTACCCGTTTGAAAAAGATTATTTATCAATAATAAAAGAATATGAGGTTACTAGTAATTTTGATATATATAAAATAGGTAAGTATCATTCAGAAATACTAGATGAGATTACTTGGATAATATCAAAAGGGATTAAAGGTGTATACGTTGACAAATTATTGGAATCTTTGCAAAAAAAAGTGCTAAAAGAAAATGAAATGCGTAATAGGAATTATAGCAGTTTAAGCAATTTACAATTTATTTTAACTTCAGCAAATCTTGCTTTTATACCTGCGTTTGCAGGCATAAGTTTCGTAATTTTAAAATATGGAAGTATAAATCTTAATACACTCGGCATATTTCCAATAGTAATATCGTTGTATTTAATAGAATCAAATAGTGTAATTTCATTTTATAAGAAGCTCCTAATTAAGGAAAAAGTATATAATATAATAATTTATTCAAGCATTTCGCTCGCAATCTTCTTTATTATATCAAAAATTGCTATGTTAATTGTATAGACAGTTTTCAATATATTTTGCTTTCACGGAATTTATAAATATGGGATACTGCATTTGTTTAAATAAAGATAAAAGGCAAGGGATATTTATATGGGCAATTATATTATGAATTTGGAAGATATAGTTGTTAATAGTACACTTCAAGAAAAGTTTCAGAATAATATTTTTGCTTTTATTTCTATATTTTGCAAATTTAGAAATATGGATTTCAGACAGTTTAATAAAAGTAATATATTAACGGCATTAATATTTTCAACAATTTACAAAAAAATTAGTGCGATGTATATCTGCAATATTACAATTTTACAATGTATTTATATTCGGTTTATTTTACTTTTTAAAAAAGATAAAGTCTTGTAGAAATTAAGGTGAGAAAATGGATAAAAATAGAAAAAAAAGATCTGGAAAATATCTGTGCACAAAGGGACAAAGTTCAATAGAATACATAATGATGCTTTCTGCAGTAAGCATTATTATAGTAATTGCATTGGCAATGATGACGCAATTAAAAGGCACGGCAATACATAATTTTTATAATTCTAGCAATAGTAGTCTAGCTATACAGCTAAACAATGAATTGCAGAATTTAAGTAATATTAAAAGATGAATAGATGCGCTTACAACTTTCTATCGAATTTTTAATATATACTGCAATATCAGCAGCATCGCTCATTGTTTCAATTTTTTTCTTTTCTAATTTTTATGCAAAAATTATCCAATCGAATAGCAAAGCAGAATTAGAAACCTTTGTATCAGGAATAAACGAAGCATTACAAGCAGGAATAAATAAGGTTTCTTTATACGTGCCCAAAAGCTTGTGTAGTGCAAATATATCCGATGGAATTATTAAAAGTAAGTATGGAGAATTTGAAGTTTTAGGAAATATAAGTATAAGTTCTAATTTATGCAATAATTCTGGAAGAATGGAGGAGATAATTATAACTCAGAGCAAAGGAAATGTACTATTACAATAATTATGAAAATATTTTATACAATTTATAAAATTCTTACTAATGATTATATACCGTATGCAATGTTGAATATATTAGATAAAAAATTATTGAAATTTTTTAATTGCTGCGTAATCAATTTGCAAGGTAATTTAATGAAAATTCAAAGTTCTATAACTTTTATTATATCGGCAATATTTGCAATTTCAATAATGTTTCTTGCATTCTGGTTAGCAAAAGATGAATGGCAATATGAAAAAAACATACAAAATGAAATGGTAAATGCATTTAATATCTCAAACAGTATTGTTTCAGGATTTTTATGTGGTGAATCTTGTGATGCCTCTTGAAGAAATGAGTGCTGCAGCAGTGATGACAATATTATTGATTGCTTTCTCTGCCATGATGCAATATCAGCAGTATAAAATAAAAAATGACGCACTAAATTATGCAAATGCAATTATTATGAATACATACATGAGCGAAATTATTGCGCTGAATTTATCTATTGATAGCATTAATACGATATCTCCTATAGTAAATACTTCTAACACGTGCCCAATTACACAGATATGTAGGCTAGCATATATTAATGGAAAGATGGTGTACCTTAGATGGATATGAGTAAATTACTTTTCTCTAATGGAAGGGGCTTTCCATCAGTTGATTAGCATGTCACACAATATTGAACAGATCAACTTCACCTTATATAATGAAGCAATTTATAAGGTCTTGCCTGTTGAAAATCTAGATAATTATATAGTAAATATGGAACCTCAGTTTCAAAATATATTTCAAGACAATGTTTTTGATTGCATTTTTATCAGTGCACATTACAACTCCGTATCTCATATATCTGAACAGGGCATAGCTTCTCCTGCTAAATTTATTCCAACAGCGCCGCTATGGTTGGAATATGAATGTACGGCATTTAGCATTACAGGCATTGTATACAAAAGCAAAATGTCTATATCCTCCATTTATATTCTCAATTTTCCATGCTCACGAATAGAGCCTCTTGCAAAGTGATTAGATGAAAACCCAAAATAAATTTCTATTGCAAACTTCAATAGAATTTTTATTAATATCTGCAGCTATAATATCTACTTGCATTTTTTCTTTGGGATTATATTCGGTATTTCAAGCAAATGTTATTTCTAATTATAAAACAATTAATTTTTCAGCTAATTATAGTTTATCTACAGGGTCTATGATTATTCCACATGTTTCTATTTATGCAAGTAAAATTATGAAAGAATTTGATACGTCATCAGTTTATGCCATAATTACCGCCGATGGCCCTATTCAATCAGTAGAGCTAGAAGCACAAAATGCTACGGTAAGTAAACCCTTTACAGATATTAATGGCACTAATCCGTATATATTGCATTTTTCAGTTATACCTCATAGTAAAGGAAACATTAGCCTTACAGCTATTGCAATTATTAACGGAAAATATTATAATGCAACATTTCAAACTTTTGTAATATCAAATCAAAATATGAGCATTGAAAATCAACAAAATATTAGTGCAGTAATACTTAGAAATTTAGAAGAAATCTATTATTCTGCAGCAGGATACACTGCAATAAATAAAGTGTACATTACTTCATCTTGTACAAAATTAAATTTCTTTTATCAACCTTATTCCTTGAAGGAACAATGCGGAAACAATGTTGCTTGGGGGGTAAGGGTTACGGCTTTATGGTGCGTACCCGGCACGGATTCTACAATGACGTATTGCTTTTATCTTCAGAAAACAAATATTTCTATAAGTAATATAAATGAAAGTTATAACAAAATTTATAATATAACTGTTTCTATAAAAGATGGTAATAAACTTTTTAATTCTACTTTAACTTCACAAGAGGGGCAAGGGCAGGTATTTTATAATGGAAAAGCAATAGGTAATGCAACTATAGGAAATAATGTAACGGCATATGGGACTAATTTGCCCGAACAATATTTATTTTTTAATAGGTCTGGAAATATCTCTATAGCAAATATTTCTTTTTACCAAAATTATATGCAATATTGGAATAATATGAAAGGCCTTCTAGGATATTATAATAGCTCTTATGTAGATTCATCCACTTTTTCTTCTATAATACAAAGTGTTTCTGTATATAATAATTATATTTCAAAAGAACCGTATCTGATAAATAAAACACAAGATTGTATCGTCGATAAAGATGCATTTACGTGCATACCTTATTCTCCTTTTATGTATAGGATATTGATAAAATTAAAAGGCATGAATTATAATAATTCTATTTATACAGCAGGTTCTATTATCCGCATTACTGATTAAATGGCAGATTTTGCAATATATTTTGAAATAGCATTAGCTGCAATTATTTTAGCGTCAGTTTATCAAATGGTAACTAACTTTGAATATTATATATCGTTAAACAATGTAGCAATTAATAAATTTAATGCTGAAGAAGACTTTTTTAATCTTCTATTGAAAGATCCGACAGTACGAAACAATTTTTCAAGATTGAATGATACATATATAATGCAAATTTTGGAAAAATTTTATAATTCTTATAAATTAGATTGCATAGCATATTCAGTAGAAAATTTTTATTATTCATATGGAAATTGTAATTGCAAGTATAAATCAATTATTTGTATGCCACAGAATTTAGGCTCTAATTATAGCATAGGATGCATCCGGGTGTGTAGTGATTAAATGCCAAGCTACGGTATGTTTGTTTTAGCAGCAATAATTGTTGCGTCAGCTTCTATATCATGTATAAGCTATGAAGAAAATAACTTATACAAGTTTAAAGCTGAATATATTATATATAGGAATGAAAATATGCTTAATTTAATAAATGAATATATTTGCAGTAATTCATATAACAATAACAGTTTTATGCAAATATTGAATACCTGTATAAAAATAGATGGATTGACAATTAGTAAAAGCAATAATTCAATTCTTATTGGCACAGATTATACTGAAATAAGTTATATAGTAGCATGCAAATAAAACGATTTATCTTTTAAGATCTCTATTTGTATCTCTACAATTTCCTTATATGCCTATCAAATATATGATGAGGCGAATGACTATTTATGGCAGCCCTTGCACAATTTGAACCGCATTATTTCATTTTTGCTAATTACTAATTCTTGTTGCCTTTATTCTTATTATACATAGCGTGCCGTAGAAGAAAGAAGGCAACTATGCTATAGAAATTTTTTATTTAAAAAGACAAGTATTTAAAAAGGTAACATCCTTCCAAAATAAGATATTTATGTTTTATATTTATTATAATTATATGATAATATGAAAATTAAAGACAATCTTTATTGGATAGGCCATGCAAGTTTTTATTTAAAAACAGAATATGGAAATATATTCATAGATCCATATAATGTACAAATTAAAGAAAAAGCAGATCTGATTCTTATAACCCACTCTCATTTTGATCATTTCAGTATGCAGGATATTAAAAAAATTTCAAATAGCAAAACAAAAATTTTTGCAACGAATGATTGCGTTGAAAAATCAGATATCTTAATTGATAAAATTTTGCCAGGTTTGTCGGTGGAATTTAATAACATTAAAATACATGCAATACCTGCATACAATACAAATAAAGATAGATTAAGTTTTCATCCTAAAAGAAATGGATGGGTTGGGTATATAATCGAAATAGATAACGAAAAGTTATATCATGCAGGAGATACAGATTTAATAGAAGAAATGAAAACAATAAATGATATTGATATTGCATTGCTGCCTGCAGGTGGAAAATATACCATGGATGCATATGAAGCTATAGAGGCAGCAAAAATAATAAATGCTAAATATACGGTGCCTATGCATTATAAACACATTCTTGGAGAAGAAAAATCAAACAAATTAGAAAATGAATTTGTTAAAAATCTTGATACTGCATTAATTATGCATGAAATTCAGCCTCCTGATTTTTCTCCTTTTTAGCTTTACAAATATCTTTTATAGATTTTGCTATATTTAGAATTTCAGTTGGATTAAGTTTAAAAACTCTATCTTTATAGTTTAACCTTGCAGCTAATTCCTTTGCTTCTGCTTTACTTATACCGAGCTTAACATGGGAATCAATAATAGCATTACGTACTTCTTTTTTCTTATGCTCCATTAACATTCTTATATATTTTAATATTTCACTATCAATAAAATTTTTTCTTTTAATGTGCAATAATATAGAATCAACAGAAGGCATTGGAGAAAAACAGCTAGCAGGAATATTTAATACCTTTTCTATAAAAAAGGATAACTGAGAAAATACGCTAAGTTTGGAATATTTTTTATCGCTTGGTTTCGCAAGCATATGTTCTGCAAACTCTTTTTGAACACATAAAACAGCTTCTAAATCATGCAATAATAACCAAAAAAGGATTTTACTTGAAAGATTATAAGGTATGTTAGCTATTACAATATCAAAATCTTCAAACTCTGTTTCTTTCACAGAAAAAAAATCATTACAGATTATATGTAAATTTGGATAACTAAGTTTTTTGAGTTCATTGCACAACTCTTTGTCAAATTCAATTGCAAGTACTTTATCTGCTTGCTGAGCGAGTTGCTGCGTAAGTATACCGGTGCCTGCTCCAATTTCAATAACTTTCCTGCCTTTACCATATGCTGCCATGATTTTTACGATATCTTCGCATATGAGAAAGTTTTGGCCTAATTTTCTTTGTAACCTCCTTCCACCATTAAAGCGCATGAATTTCCCCCGCGATTGCAGGATATATTCTCAGTCATTCAACACTAAATGTGATGTCTTCTTGCATTATATTGGAAAATAGCTCATTGAGCGTGTTCAGACATGCCTGCTCTACCTTTTTTGAATATGAATGATTTATCCTTTTGATGTACATTCTTTCCCTATTAAGGAATATGGCAAGGTTCCTTTAAGGTTTAAGGTCTATTTATACTATGACGGCATTATTATTTAAATATATTCCGAATTTATATGCTATTGCCTGTGCCATGCAATCTGCGCTTTCGTTTATATTCTTTTCTCAAGTCTGCTGTTCTTTTCTATTTGTGCTATATTTATTTGCCTTGATTTTCAACATACTTTTTTAACACATCAAGTGTTACTTGCCCTGTTGTTGCAAGGAAATATGATGGAGACCAGAGCACGTGTTTCCATAAATGTTTTTTAACGTCTGGAAAGTTTCTCTGTGTCTCATGAAATGATATTTTCAACGCATTTATATACTTAGGTATATCAAGAGTGAGTTTTGACCTGAATATCATGTAGAAATGATCTTTATCGTACTCAAGATCGATGACTTCTATCCCAAAAGATTCACTTATTCTCCTTATTATTTGTTTGAGGAAATCAATAATCTTATCGTTTATGAAGATCTTCCTTCTATATTTCACAATCTGTATGAAGGGGTATTGTAATGCATATACAGAATGCGCTTCTTTATCCAGGTTGTATGACACAGTTCTTATTATATTAGCATGACTATAAATGCCTTTGCTCGCTTTCATTCCCTTGTCAAGCCACAGGGCTTCCCGCTCGCTGAATTAGATTTGTAGCAAAAACAATATATGCCGTATGCCAAATTCCTTTTGTTGATGGTCTAATGCCTGCATCTCTAACAAGTATATCACGCGCGATAACTTCAAACGTTATATAATTTGTTATATTTTCTGAAATAAGTTTTTTTATAAATTTTCCAACTTGTTCAGTGTGAGGAAGATATGCTACTATTACACCACCTGGTTTCAGTATCTTTAATGCTGTATGTACCATCTTATGTGCTTCAGGTAAATCAAGAGTAACCAAATCTACATTTTTCTCTTTTGCTTTTCTAAAATCGCCAATTTTTATTTCTAGGTTAGTAAGATTTAACATTTTTTTGTTATATTCTGCTATATTAACAAAATCTTCGCGAAGTTCATAACTTACTACTTGTTTACTTATTCTTGCAAGTGCACATGCAAGCCAGCCACTTCCGGTTCCAGCATCTACACAGATACTATCTTTCGTTATATTTGAATAAGCTATTATCATACCAATATCCTTTGGCAATATCACTTGCGGACCTCTTTTCATTTTTTTAAATGGCATTGGTAAATACATAAAAATTCCTTATTAGCTTAAATATAGTTAGCAAAGTAAACTACTTTATTCCTGCAAATAGAGTTGGATATATACCTTGAAGTTTTTCTTTATAGCAATGCTTACAAATATATGCAAAATGCTATATCTACCCTATTATTTGCTTTTATTTTTATTTTGCAAATAGTAATAAATACCTTCGTTTGCTTTTGTTCTTCAAAACCAAGATTTTCAGCTTGCAAAGGAGATTGACAATTTTTTTATTATTATTGCAACATTCTCCGTCACCAAAGCGTTGGGTTTCCTGCGATTGC
>JAVYWU010000009.1:15864-21090 GCA_038877355.1 Candidatus Micrarchaeaceae archaeon
TTTGGCATTGCCTCCATTGATATTGTTCTGCCATTTATGTATACGCCTTTTGTTTTATCAATTCCTTAATCTTTTTGCGACTTGGCCTTCTAATACCTTTCGCCTGTGTTTTAAGCACCATACAAAAGAGTAGCGTATAAATGCACTGAACTTTCCGATAAGGTGTACCCTTTCGAAATTTTTATCATACTATATGAAACCAAAATTATATAATACTCCTGCACTCGCTTTCATATCACTGATAAATAGCAGAAGATTTCCTGCTATGCATATTTAAAAGTTATCTGATAGATTCTGCTTTTTATCCTCCTTTTTATTTTTCTTTTTATTTGAAATTTTTTTCGGGTGCACTGGTTTCTTTTTTGACGCCTTCTTTGGCTCTTTAAGTTTTTGAGTAGTGGTGCTTTCGCTCTCTTGTGAAAGTACTGCTGTATTTTCTATTTGCTCTTTACTATTTTGTATATGCCAATTCTTTCTAGATATGCAATTAGGATCTAAATCCATTTCATAAGGCTTCTTACCTTTTCTAAATACTTTAACAATCATTGTGTGGCAATAAGGGCATGTTTTATTTGTTGGTTTTATTAATGCATTCTGAGGTAATGGGTAGGTATTCGTGCACTTTGGATAATTTGAGCATCCAATAAATATTTTTCCATTTTTTGATCTTCTCATTACAAGCTTGCCTCCATCTTTTGGGCAAACTCCAAAGCTAACTATACTATCTTCAAAACCTGCTCTAAGCTCTTCTAATATTTTTTGCTTATTTTTATCAAATATTTTGAGGGCTTCAAGAAGCATTTGCTTTCCTTCGTTTATTACTTCTTCCTCTGTCTTTTCTTTTTTACTTATTTTTTCCATATCTTCCTCGAGCTTTCTTGTAGTAACTTCATCAATGATCATATTACAATTTTCTTTCAATGCATTATATACACTGAGCCCAAACTTTGTTACAGTTATAATCTTTCCAGTAATATATTCACGCTTAAACAATGTATCTATTACTGCTGCGCGCGTTGCTTTTGTACCTAGATTCCTTTTTTCTAGTTCTGCTATCAATGATGCTTTTGTATATCTCTTTGGAGGAGAGGTCATAAGCTTTTCTTCTTTTATTTCGGATGCTTTTACATTTTCTCCTTCTGTAAATTCTGGCATTGCTTTTTCATTGATTTTTGTAAAAGGATAAAACAGCATCCATCCTTTCTTTTGTATAAATGCAGCATCTGCAGAATATTTTTCTTCTCCGAATACAATTTGTATGCTAGTTCTTTCTATTTCTGCAGGCTCAGCAAAACAAGCTAGGAATCTGCGCGTTATTAGGTCATAAAGCTTAATTTCATCGCCTGCAAGTTTTTTTGGCTCTATTCCAGTAGGGAAGATTGCTGGATGCGCTTCATCTTCTTTCTTGCCTTCCCTTGGCTTAAATCTATTCTTTTTTATAAGTTCTTCAGCAAGAAGTTTGTATGATGCGTTCTTGCTCAAATTCTCTATTATTTCTTTAAGGCCCAAGGAATAAGGAAGCTTTTGAGAAGAAGTTCGTGGATATGAAATATACGCCCGCTCATAAAGAGATTGGGCTAGAGCAAGTGTTCTTGAGGGATCCATGCCAAATACTCTGCTAGCTTCCAATTGCAATTCTGTAAGATCAAAGGGAGGGATAGGGTAAATAGATTCTAACTTTTTTTCTACTTTATCCACTACGCCGCTGCTTTCTTTAGTAACATTTAAAGCCTTATCTGCAATATCTTTGCTTGTTATATTGCCTCGAGAATTGAAAAATTTAACACCTTTTATAACTGCATATATGTGCCAAAACGGTTGTGGAATAAAATTTGTTATTTCGTTTTCTCTTTCTGATAGAAGAGCAAGAGTTGGACCCTGAACTCGACCTATGCTAAGAAGAAAATGTTTTCCAGCGGAAGCAAATGCTGAAGACAAAGCCCTGCTAAAATTTATTCCCCAAAGCCAATCAAGTATATGCCTGGTCTCACCAGCATAAAAATTGTCTATGTCTAAAGGCATGAGATTTGCATAAGAATCATTAAGGTCTTTTTCTGTTGTAGTAGAAAATTTCATCCTTCTTGATTCGGCGTTTTTTGCATTTATAAATCTAAGTATGTTCATACCTATTACAGTTCCTTCAGTATCGTAATCGCATGCATTTATAAAAATATTACATTGACTTGCCACCATAGATATTGTATCAAGGTAAGCTTTAGTATATTCTGATGAGGCATTGACGGTATATGCTGGGGCCCATTCAACATTAAGTACAGGATATCCAGGCACTTTGTCTGCTTGATGTATCGTAAAAAGGTGCCCGGCTGCTGCAACTACGTATATAGTATCATCGCCATGGTTGAGAATATAATACCTTACGCCACTTTTTTCTGTTATAGTCTTAGCTGAATTTTTTCCAAGAGAAAAAGCGATCCTATTAGCTACGCTGGGTTTTTCTGCTATTATAAGTATATTCACGAAATCATCTTTTTCTTCCCTTTTTTTGATTTTGACTTTTTTTGACTTGTTTAGTCATTTTAACGAAACAAATAGAGGCTATTATTGTTAGTAGGCCAAAAATATAAAACCAAATGCCTGAACCGTAGCTTATAAATAAAAGTATTGCTATAAATGAAAGCAATAAAACTAAAATTGGAGAAATTAATTCTAAAATTGAAATATTCAATATATCACGGGTTACTATGAATATTTATATAGTTATATTTTTAACACTTATTGCTGCATTCATCGCAAGTATAGCTCAGCTTTTATTTAAAAAGAGCATGACAAAGAAAATAAGCAAAATAGGCAACTTTGTAGAGCTTTTGAAAACAAAAAAAGTTATATACGGTTTGTTGCTTTATTTTATGAGTTTAATCATCTATTTATACGCATTGAAACAGGCTCCACTTTCAATAGTGTATCCCACATTTGCAAGTTCTTTTATATTTGTTGCTGCAGTATCATATTTCCATCTTAAAGAAAATTTTGGATTAAGAAGAAGCATAGGAATAATTTTGATATTTATAGGAATTGCGATAGTAGGATTAACAATGTAAATGATGTTTATGCTAAAGGAAAAAAATATGCTTTTGATAATTCTGGTGTTTTCTACCTTTTTGGGGGCAGTAGGGCAGTTTGCATTTAAATACGCGTTTTTACAAAAAGGGATAGATTTAATTGTATTTGCTATAGGTATACTTGCATATGGTATCTCTACTATATTGTATTTCTTTGTACTTAGCAGAATAAGTTTATCTTGGGCATATAGCCTTGGCGGGCTTTCCTATATTTTTGTGATAATCTTTGCAAGCTTTATAGAAGATGTTCCTTTTCTGAGGATAGTTGGTACCGGAATAATAGCAATCGGGGTATTCTTGATAGGGTTAAGTTAGAAATGCTATGATATAATTATGTCGTATATGCCAGTGCCTTTAGAAACAATTGAAGTTGTAGATTGCGATGCTTGTTTAGAGACAATAGGAGTTGTAAGAGCAATATTTATTGTATATCTAAAGCTGTAATATTCATATGTAATGGTTACAGAATAAGGATTATTTACCACTGCAGATATAGTGTTAGGATTTACTTTATCTAATCCGGTTAAAGTTATTGTACTGGCTGAATTAGATGTAACAATATTTACAAGGGGGTTTGAAGGCGTGCCAGAGGGATATTGGCCAGGATTTACAGGATTCAGCTTTATTTGGGATCTGTTTTGAACATAATCATTTTTTTGGGACGCGGCGATAGTACTAGGCTTGTTTACAGATAGCATATTTGCAAGATAAGCTGCAGGCATAAGTTTAAGAATATCTCGAATGCGCAAGTTTTGCTTTGGAGCTCGAGTAGCAACAGCATTTACTTGCACACTTTTCTTGGTGTTTTCAGTGCCACCAATTATCTGCGTACGCACATTGCTTTTTTGGCTCAAAAAGTCAGTTATGCGCATAGTGCCCTTAGAAAAATGCTGCCAGGCTAGTCTTTTATAAGCAGCTGTAACATCAGGTTTAGGAAGATTTTGTACTTCCGATGCTTCTAACGTTATATTTGCAAATATGGTATTAGTGGCATTTTTTATGGCTTTATTCGTTAACTGACTCATTGAATTTGAGATGTTTTTCAGCATACCTGTAGATTTATTTTTTTCTTTTGGAACAAGGTTCTTTACCCCATTATTTAATTTTTTGAAAGTAGTCCCTACAAAATAGCCTAAAAATGCAACTGTAGCAGCTTCATTACCAAAGGCATTTTGTATGTTCTTTACGCGATCATAAGGAATATAATTATCTCTTGGTCTAGGTCGCGGGTTATTCGCAAATGGGCCCTTGCCGCTGTTTGGACCATGACCTATAATTGTAGCACTAGCCAGTCGCACAAAATTTACTGATTTTTTAGTGTTTTCTTTTATATTTGTAGGACTCAACAAACTGTTTTTTAATGTAAAACTTTGCTTATTTGCCTTTTTTATGTAATCTTTAGCTTTATTTTGATTTATTATAATTCCGGCTGCTGCAAACGCATTTACAACAGTGGTAGGAGAAGCATTTGCAAGACTTTTCACAGTATTTATCCCTTTTGCCTTAAGTGCCGCTTCCTCTTTTTCACCTATTTCTGGAATAGATTGGAGTCCAGTATACTTTGTATGCTTGCTTATTCTAACAAGACCTTTTTTAGTTTTAGGCACAAGTATTCTCCCCATATGATAATAAGGCTTTTTTGAAAGCCCTTTTACTCTACCACCTCCTACTGCACCACCAAGGCCTAACAAAGTTCCAATACCCATAAAATCGAACACGCCTGCACCTCTATTTAATCCTGCCGCAGCAAGAATCAAAATAGCTATTATGACAATAGGAAAGAGCACATTCACGGCATTATAGCTTAACAAAATGGCAATCATTTTACCATCAGATACAGGCTTTTCAATATATAGTATATTGTTTATATATAAATAGGCTATGTTAGATACGTTCTTTATTTTCTTTTATATTGAATATTCATGAATTAATAAGATTTATATATCAAAGTAAGCGTATTAAATGTAAACATAATTATTTAAATATATTAAGAGATAAAAGTAAAAATATGCCTAATGATAATACACTGTATGAAAAATTAGAAAGGTATGGCAATTTTATGGTTGATGCAGAGACTTATTTGCTTGAAGAAGAGATGAATAGAGGACTTGGTGCAATAAGCAAGATAGTACCAGAAGAATTGGCA
>JAVYWU010000010.1:0-20329 GCA_038877355.1 Candidatus Micrarchaeaceae archaeon
TGGCAACATAAAGAAAGGCAAAGAGAGGCTTACACTCAACGACCGCACCTACCACTGCAACGTCTGCAATCTGATAATGGATAGAGACCTAAATTCATCAATAGTGATACTCAAACGTGGCATACTCGCGAGAGGTAGGGCAGGACCTGCCCGAACTGACGCTCAGGGAGATATTTGCCAATACAATGCAAAGGGCATTGCAAGCAGTGTCGGCGAACTGAGAACATACCCTGCAATCGCAGGGGAAGCCCACATCTTTAGCGGTGAGAGGAGGTCACATACAAAAGGATAAAAATATTAAAGGCATAAATTCAAAAATCGGTGTTTCTATTGCAACATAATCGTAATAAAATTATACTTCTTGCATCACTCGAATTTATTTTTATAATTGCATTATATTATACGCCTTTAGGGTTAATGTTACAGTGGTCTTTGGCTTTATTCTCGTTAATTGCAGTTGGTATTGCAATAAAAAAAATAGGCAAGTTTGATGGTTGGTATTTCGTATATCTTGTAGGGAGTAAGCGAGGTCTTTATACTATGGACCGTTTTGCAAAAAAGCATACATTGTTTTGGCAAAATCTTGCCGAATGGGGCATTATACTAAGCTTAGGGTTATTTTCACTTTTTCTATTTAGGAAAAGATTAAGCGCAAGGATATATGTAATAGGGATGCTTTCTCTTATAATAATATTATTTTTTATTCTTCCGTTCTTGTCATATGCTTTGCCTTTCATCGAGCTGCCACAACTTCAAAATGCTATGGCCTCCACAGCCTCTTCTTCATCTTCTTATTACCTTTCCTTATTCGGAACTTTTATAAGTATCATTACTGGCTTTGCAGGATATCTGCTTTTCTCTCTTTTTTATAATACAGCAGCAATATTATGGGGCATAGCAGCATATCTGCTTACTATAACTGCAGGAAACCCAAACCATGCCTTGCTTACAAGCCAAATGCCTGGCGTAGCACCCATAATACCAGGTATAGATATACCATTAGTTGCAGGTATAGCGTCGCTTGCTTTGCTTCTTATAGTGCATGAAGCATCTCACGGTGTGCTTGCAAGGGTAGCAAAAGTGAAGCTTAAATCAACAGGCCTATTGCTTTTTGGCGTAATTCCAATTGGTGCTTTTGTAGAGCCAGACGAAAAGATAGTTGAAAAGGCTGATAAAATGAAGCAAACAAGAATCTTTGCAGCAGGAATTTCTGCAAACTTTCTTTTTATGCTAATTTTCTTTTTATTAATGCTTCCTTTATTGCTATTTGTTGTGCCGGGGCTTATCCAAGTTCAAGGTGTTTATATATCAAGTACAATGAATGGATATCCTGCTTATAACGTGCTTAAGCCTGGAATGCAAATATTGTATTGGGATGGTCAACCCGTTAACAATCTAACAAATTTGGAAAGCATAGCAAGCAATGACAAGCCTGGTTCTGTTGTATCTGTAACTACAAACACAGGACTTTATAATTTTATAGCCGTTGCTTCAAACGGTTCATCACGTGGTTATATTGGTGTAACTGTTTCGGAGAAAACAGCAATAGCACAAACTCCTTATAGTACTATAATGTATTTCTTGTATACCTTATTTGCATTGTCTTTTATGCTTAATTTCCTTGTTGGAGTGATAAATTTGCTTCCGCTTCCAGGATTTGATGGGTGGAGACTTTACGCCATAAATACAAAAAAGAAATTTTTGCTTGATATTATGGCATCAGCAGTTATCTTTGCACTTTTAGTAAATCTGTTTCAATGGGTTTTCTTTATTTGACATATTTGCATATTATTGAGTTTGTGATAGCGTTTGTTTTATCTTGCAATTTGGTTTTTGTTTGAAAAATTAATAAAGCAAGCGCGAAGTACTACATACAGATTGCAATATCCTCACGGTATTTCTGAAGTGCAGGCGGTAGCAATAAAAATATAAGCTCTTGCGATGAGGAAACTGCACATATTTACGTCATAGAGCAAGATATTTCTGACAATTGCATCTTGCACTTTAATTTTATAGATATTCCGACATGTGACGTGCTTCCCACAGCTAAAGCGTGCGGGCTTCCGTTATTGCAAGGTATGCTGCGCACACTATCTTCGAAGAGCCCTTTTGGCATGGCTTATCGCCGGCAGATGGCAAGCCATGGGAACTGCCTTTATGTGCACTCACAGCCAAAAGCCTTCTGTCACATCATATTGTAGGCGTAAAGGTATATATTTTTTCTTTCTGCGGTTCGCTCTCATTCCCTATCTGAAGGATAGGGTTTTTCCACTCACGTTGTTAAGTTTCAGAAGCGATCATTTTACCCTTGTCATCGTTATTTTGTATAAAACATATAAAATAACCGCAAATGTGCCTATTGCCCCTAATATAATGTATCTGCTGCTTGCTGAAAGAGCATAGAAACCAAAAAGCATTAGCACAGCGTCCCAAATGAAAGTACCAAAGAACGAATATAGAAAGAATTTTTTCTGATCCATTTTCGCAAATCCTGCAGGGAAACTCATGATAGTTCGCACTACAGGTAGTAGCCTTGATACAAATATAATTCCGTCTCCATTTTTTTTAAACCATCTATCAAAGCTATCTAAGCTTTTTTTGCTTATATGGAACTTGTGCAAATGTTTGTATATTATCTCTTTACCTAAGAAATATGCTATGTAATAATCTACAGCAAGGCCTACAATGCTTCCAAGCAATCCTGCAAGCAGCGCAAGAGGAAACGAAAGCAACCCTTTTGCCGAAAGGAATCCTGCAAAAGGCATAACAACTTCGCTAGGTACAGGCAATGAAGAACCTTCAAGAGCCATTAAACCAAATACAGCAAAATATCCATAGTATTTCACTAATTCGAAGAATATGCTATTGCTGCCTAATATATCAAATAATAAAAATTCAAATGCATTTAACATAACTTATATCAGGTATGTAAATTTAAATAAATAGCTGTTAAAAGCAAGCAATATCTTTGAATGCCGCGAGCTGCATACCTGCTTCGTCTTTGCTATTTATTACTTCTATTTTTATTGCACGGTTTTCAGCATCACCAAGAAGCCGTTGTACTTCTTTGCTGTTGAGCACGCTATCATTTACAATTATAGTATTTGCACTATAGTTTTCTATTGCTTCCCTTACGTTAGCTATACCATACTTTGAACTTTTTGTGGCAAGCCCCTCTAAAAATTGGCTCATGAGCACAAACTCCTTACGTATAGTTTCATTTTTTAGTAATTTGCCTATTTCTTCGCTTTTTATAAGTGCATATACTGCAGATCTTTCTGCATCGCCAGCCTGCATATACTCTATTCTTTTTAATGGCTTCTTGCTTGGAATCTGTTTATCTATATACTTTTTCAAATCTTCCTTTGCAAAGCCGGGTCCTGCAACTACTACTATATTAACATCCATGTTATTTATTTCTTTTATTATTGCTTGAAAATATTTTTCCTCTTCTTCAGCAAATTCTTTTTTACTCTGCCTTTTGCTTGTATTGCTATAAATTTCATTCTTGAACTGTATGCCATATCCAAGTATTATTGTAGGCAATGCCTTTTCTTCATCCATGACAATTATACCTAAACGAGGCCTTCTTGATTTTTCTTCTGCTTCTTCAAGAATTTTTATCAAATATTCTGGCCATTTATCCTTTTTTATTTCAAGTATGTCTCCTTCAGCTATATTAATAGTATGATAGCTGTTAAGCCTTATAAATTCAAGTGGTTTGCCTTCTACAATCTTTCCACTTATTCTCAATCTTTTTGAAGTATCATCAAACAATACCTTTTCAACCCTGACAGTAATAATAACTTCTTTTAGTTCTCCTTCATCTGTATCATTTACTTTGAATTTTCTCAAAGTTTTTGATTTTGCATAATCATTCTCAAATAGCACTCTTTCAACAGTCCAAAGATCTTCAAGTGTATCCACTCTTAATAAAATTATGCCTTCGACTTTATCAATTTTCAAAATTTTCATCAAATCGCCTTGTATAGGCAAATGTTGCATGACATTGAGTCTCTAACAAATCTGTAGGCCTTGTAACATATATTTTCCTATTTTTGAAAAATTTATGTTGCCAAAATTTTCATTGAAGAAATCTGTGTTATAATTTATTTGTATATAAACAAACGCCTTGCTTATATGAAATTGCATATTCTTATGCAATATCTCGATCAAGTAACTTTTTGTTGCTATACCTTCAGCAAATTTGCCTTGGATCTTTTTTTATATATCTGAATGCATGCATAATAAAATCCCAACATCTTCCATACTTGCTTTGATTTTTATTTGCAAATAACAATAAATACGTTCGCTTGCTTCCATCCGCAAAGCAAAACTTCTTGTTGCAAAGTCAAAATTCGTGAATTGGATAAATATGAAGTATGAAGCACAAGAAGATCAAAGCTCGGGCAAAGTTTCATATAACCACAAGCAAGAAATTGAAGAAGTTGCTAATAGTTATAAAATAGTTATAATAAAATAAATAAAGTAATATAAAGGATTTTAGAGAATTTGGCAACTTGATTGATAAAGCACCAAATATTATAGATCAGGTGGATATAGGCAAGGACTATATCAAGAAAATGATTTTTATATCAAATTAGACAATTATTTTTTATCTGTTTTTAAGTCCACAATTTTAAATAATAAAAATTTGCTAATGTATATAAGAATATGCTTGCATAATTAAATAAAATAAAAGTTTTTCTTCGGCAACGATATTATGGGAATATTAAAAAAAATATTAGAAGGTGGCGATGAAAACATACTACTTGAATGCACAAGAATTACTACTCTTGCAGCTCAAGCAAATACTGATTTAAAGAAAGTTGTAAAAAAAAGAATTGCTATTGATTCAATAAAAGAAATAGAAAAGCAATCAGATATAGCAGCTTTTGAATTAGCAAGCAAAGTTACCGGTGGCGGTATCTCCCAGAATCTAATTGATAATATATTAGAGCTCATAGATAAAGAAGACAATATTGTTGATTCTATATATAATTTTGCGAGAGAATTCAAGAGGTATTCAATAAAAGAGGAAAATACTCGCAAACATGTAGAACAGAAAGCATATGATCTGCTATGCATTGGGGATTTAGCGATAAAAGATTTGAATAATATTTTGAAGCTAGATACTATTGAAAAAATAAAGGAAATAAGAGAGGATATAGAAAGTAAAGAAGAAAAAGGTGACGAAATTAAAGACGACTTGCTCGATTTTGCTTACTCTTCTGAAACAAACTTTAAAGATTTTTATCATACATTGCAGATTGCCCATACTGCTGATGATATTCTTGACAACTGCGAAGACGCCTCTGATGTTTACTTAAATATAATGTCGTCATTGGTGACGTAGTGGTTTATTGCTTGTGAGCATACTTTTGCCTATTCTTGCGTTTCTTCTTATAGCCCTTGTTGCAGGAAATAATCTTTCTGCATGCTCTGGAACTATAATTGGAAGTAACATATTATCAAAGCGTAGAGGCATTTTATTGACGTTTTTTGGCTATGCTTCCGGCATGTTGCTGCAGGGTTCAGAGCTTAAAGTCAGTATAGATGCAATAATACCATATAGATCTGAAGAATTTGTAGCGCTTGCATTATTTATTGCATTAGTGATATTTTTTATAGCCCACAAGAAAAAGATACCTCAATCTCTTTCAGTAACTTTTACCGGTGTGATTCTTGGAATAGGGATAGCCACAAATTCACAAATAAATTGGTTTTTCATTATTTCTATATTTGTATTTTGGATTGCAGCAACATTCTTTTCAGCATTTTTCATGTACTTACTTCTTAGACCTACAAGAAAGTTGGCACTAAAAGGTCATTTGTGGAAAAAAGCACACTACATAAGAATTATGCTAATCCTACTTTCATTTTTTTCTGCATTTACACTAGGCGCAAATACTATAGGTTTAGTATATTCTGCCATTCCAAATACTTTGCTTAACATTGTAGTATTGCTTGTTGCTTTGCTTTTTGGAAGTTTTGTACTCAGCGCAGGGGAACTAAAAACAATTGCAGATAAGATAATTCCAATAAGATACTTAAATGCAATAAGCTCTCAAGCAATATCTACTCTATTTGTTGAAACAGCAACAATATTTGGTATGCCTCTTTCAAACACGCAAACCCTTACAGCAAGCGTATTCGGTGCAGGATTGAGTTATAAAAGTAGGTTGCTGCGCCGTAAGCCACTATACGAAATTGTGGCAGTATGGATAACCGGAATTGCCGTAAGCTTGCCTTTATCATTTCTTTTGGCAAAACTGTTTTTTACATAAATTATACTATTATGTCTATATATAAAGATTAAATATTTAAATAGCAAATGAGAATAAATTAATTGTTTACTTCTAATCATATGTGATTAAATGGATGAATGGAAAATAAAAGACGAATTAAAGCCAAAAGGCATAAAAGGAATATCCGATCAGCAGATAGAATACCATTTTGAAACGCATTATAAAGGTTATGTTAAAAAGTTGAATGAAATATGGCAAAAACTCGCTTCATCTGACAGAGGTGCAGCAAACCAAAACTATAGCGATTTTCGTGCACTAAAACTTGAAGAAACTTTTAATTATGATGGTTCACTGCTTCATGAGCTCTATTTTGCTAATATATCGAGCACAAGCAACCAAATCCCTTCAACTATAAAGAAAGCAATAGAAAAAGATTTCGGAAGCTATGAGAATTGGCTTGCAGACTTCAAGGCAGTAGGTACGGCTTTTCGCGGATGGGCTTTAACTATATTTGATTTGAATACCGGTAAAATAAGAAATATTGGGTGTGATGTGCACAATTCAAATGGAATATGGAACGCAATAGTGCTCCTTGCAATGGATGTTTATGAACATGCATATTATACAGATTATGGCCCAAAACGAGCTCCATATATAGATAGTTTTATAAGTGCTATAAATTGGAATGAAGTTGAACGTCGATTCATTGCTGCAAAGAAGGCATATGAAGCATTAGGTGAATAATATGGCATATATAGATGAAAAAAGCAAGAAACTTATAATTGATAGATTCTCCAAAGAATTAAAAGGGGATGTAAATTTGATACTTTTTAAAGACTCGATGGAAAAATGCCATTATTGCAATGATGTGGAAGGTATAATACAAGAACTCTCTTCTTTAGATAGCAGACTTAAAGTTACAGTATATGAAATAAATAAAAACGATAAAGAAGCAAAATTCTTAGGAGTAGATAAAGTTCCTGCATTAATACTTGGTGGAAGCAGGATATATAATATATTATATTTTGGGCTTCCTTCAGGCTATGAATTTTCATCCTTGCTTGATGATATAATAGATGTATCAAAGGGTGAAACAAAGCTTTCAGAAGAAGTAAAAAGAGATATAAGAAGCATAAGCAAAAAAGTAGATATAAAGATATTTGTAACACCAACTTGTCCTTATTGTCCTCGTGCAGTTAGGGTTGCGCATCAATTTGCACTTGAAAATATAAATATTAAAAGCAGCATGATAGAAGCAATAGAATTTCCAGAGTTATCAAATAAATATGGGGTTATGGCAGTGCCAAAGATAGTAATAAACGATCGAACAAGCTTTGAAGGTGCATATCCAGAGCGAGATTTTCTGGCGCAAATAATGCAGGATCTAGAAAAGAAATAAATAGTACTATTTAAATTTTTCTTTTTTACTATCATTTTATTAATTTTTGCATAATATGCTACTTTTAAATATCTCGCAGTATAAAATATCTTTGGTGAAATCTATGAGAAAGAACAAGAAATTTTCTTTCGCATGCAATGATATAGGTATGAACTGTAATTTTACTGCAACATCCTCTGACAAGAATGAATTAATGAAGCAGATAGCAGAACACGCAAAGAATGCGCATAACATTCAGCAAATAGATGCGGAACTTCAGAAGAAAATTGATGCTGCAATAAAAACAGCATAATTTCTTTTTCTTTTTTCTTTTTTATGATATTTATGGAAGCGATACCAGAAAAATTACATTTGCTTATGGTTAAGCAAGGTTATCATTTTGTTGGAACTCATTCCGCAGTTAAAATTTGTGAATATACTGCAAAAGGCTTGCAAGGCAAGACATTATGTTATAAAAATAAGTTTTATGGAATAAGAAGTTGGAGGTGCTTGCAGGCAACTCCTGCAATAGGTTGCGATTTAAGCTGTAGGTTCTGTTGGCGCAATATTCCAGAAGAAATAGGTATATCTTGGAATGAACTTAACGCTGTTAAAAATTGGGATGACCCTGAGGATATAGTAAAAGGAATGATAGAAGCACAAAGGAAGATTGTAAGTGGCTATAAAGCTACAGCAGATTCTAAGCTAAAAATGCAAAGATGGCATGAAGCGAATCATCCGTTGCATGCTACTCTTAGCCTTACTGGTGAACCAACATTTTATCCAAAACTTAGCACTCTTATTCAGCAATTCCATAATCTTGGAATGAGTACTTTTTTGGTTACCAACGGTACATTACCTGAGGCGCTTAAAGAGCTAAATCCTCTTCCAACCCAACTTTATATTTCATTGCAAGCACCGGATGAAGAGACGTATTTGAAGACAACTAGACCTAAAATTAACGACGCTTGGAAAAGATTTCTCGAAGCTCTATCATTTATGTCAACAGTTAAAACTCGCACTGTATTGAGAATGACCCTTGTAAAAGGCTTAAATATGCTTAATCCTGAGGGATACGCAAAACTCATAAAGCTTGCAAACCCAATGTATGTAGAAGTAAAAGGCTTCTCTTATGTAGGAGGCTCAAGATCTCCTGAAAGGGGGCTTTCAATGGCAAGCATGCCGAACCATAAAGAAATAAAGGATTTTGCAAATGAAATAACAAAGTATACAGGCTATACATATACTGACGAACACGAATTGAGCAGGATAGTATTGCTTTCTAGGGATAAGGCAGCAAGTGATAATAGAATAATTAATTTCAACGACGGAATATAATTTTGTCTGCAATTCTTTTTCCCAATATCTTATTAAATATTATAAGTTAATAAATATTATAAGTTAAATAATATAAGATTTGCATGGAAGAAAGCAAGAAAAAAAAGATCCTTTTTATAGGCTCGATTTTTGTAGCGTTGATGTTCATAACAAGTTATTTTAGTAGCTCAGGAACTAATTTCTCTCAACCTACATCCTCAAAATCTAAGCCTGCAAATAACGTTACTATAATTCCATTTCCTGCAACAGGTTATCTTAATGCGACAGTTTCAAGTTATGGTGGAAGTGTGAACATAACAACTTCAAATATTTCAAGCGCAGAATTGCTTAAAAGCATATTGAATAATGCGAGCAATTTGTTGAGTTATTCAAAAATAAGCAATACTTCTTTTGTTGTTTTTGCAAGTAATATTATTGCAGTAAAAAATGTGCTTGGAAGATTTGATATTCCTTATAGCATAAAATGCTTAGAATATGTAAACTTGCCAAGTTCATCGCCAATGCAGATACGCAATGAAACAGTAAATGTGCTTATACCTTTCAATTATACTTTGCCTATAACAAGCAATGAGATAGATCCAATAAATTCCATAAAGCGCGTGCATGTAATCGCAGTAGTAAGTTATCATAATAGCACATTTTCTGTTTATAACGCAAGCGATATCCATATAAATTAAATGCTGTAAAACGGTGATTGCATACTGTTATATATTATGCCTTTGGCAAGATCTTCATTGTTGCTAAAAAAAGCAGAGCTAAAGAATAAAATAGAATCTGTAAGCAAATGCAAATTATACATAAATAAAGAAAATATTAGAGTTGAAAGTATTTCAAAAAATACATATGATGAATATGTATGCAAAAACATACTAGTAGCCTTTGGTCACGGTTTTAATGTAAATGATGCTTGCCTGCTTTCTAAAGAGGAATATTATTATATATATATAAATCTTGAAGATTATACTTCAAACGAAAAGAGAATTCAACAAATTAAAGGTAGAGTCATAGGAAATCAAGGAAAAGCAAAAAAACATATAGAAGAATTTACTTCGGCAAAACTAAGCGTATATGGAAATACTATTGGAATAATAGGAAAACTTGAGGGTCTAACAGAGGCAGAAGTTGCTGTAAAGGCACTTATAGTTGGTGAAACGCATAAACATGCGTATATAAAAATGGAAGCATGTCATAAAAAGAATAAAGAGCTTGAAATTGTGCTTTAAAAATGGCGATAAAATGCCAACAAACTCTGAAGTAATTTTTCAGGAATTTAAAGAGCATTCAATTTCTGAATTCTTTAAGAAAAACAAGCAAATGCTTGGTTATTCAAGCAAATTGCGTTCTCTTGTGACTATAGTGCACGAATACGTTACTAATTCTCTTGATGCTTGCGAGGAAGCTGGAATACTTCCAACTTTATTTATAACAATAAGTAAAATGGATGAAGAGAAATACACTGTTGAAGTATCAGATAATGGTCCAGGAATACCTAAAAAATATATCGGCAAAGCTCTTGCTATGATACTTGCAGGTACTAAATTTCATCGCAACATTCAGCAAAGAGGGCAGCAAGGTATAGGTGCAGCAGGTTGTACATTATTTGCGCAAGTAACTTCAGGACGACCAATTAGTGTAATTTCTTCAACGCAAAATGAAGCGTATTCCTGCAATATAGGGATAGACACTCTTCAAAACAAACCAATAATAACAGATATGCAAAATCTTCCTGTACCTACTTCAACAGGTTTATATATAAAAGGAGAATTTAATTACGTTAAATATGATACAGGTGACCATAGTGTTAAAGAATACTTGAAAAGAACTGCATTGTCAAATCCACATGCAGAAATACATTTTAAGGATCCTGAAGGAAAAGAGCAAATATTTACCAGAGCAGTAAATGAGCTTCCTAAAAGACCTAGTGTGGCGAAGCTACATCCGCTTGGATTAATTGCAAATGATTTGATTGAATTTGCCCATAGTTCTTCTGAAAAAACACTTTCAAATTTCTTTATGAATACGTTTGCACGTTTTTCCAAGGCAAAGGTAGATGAGCTGAAATCTATTCTTGTTGGTATAAATTTTGATAATGCACCAAAAGATTTGACATGGGATGATGCTGAAAAGATTGTAAATGCATTTAAGAACATTAAATGGATTATACCTGATGCCTCACATATAATTCCTATAGGTGAAAATCAAATTTACATAGCTCTGAAAAATATATTGGATCCAGAATATATAAGCGTTATAGAACGCAAACCTAAGGTGTTTAAGGGGGGTTTTCCATTTATTGTTGAAGCTGCAATAGCCTATGGTGGCCAAGCAGGTAAAAAAAATGAAGAAGGTTCTGAGGGTAACATTTTAAGGTTTGCCAACAGAGTCCCCTTACTTTTTGACAGTGGCAATTGTGCAATAACTGAAGCAATAAAAAGCATACAATGGAAAAGATATGGGATTGATTTAAATAACATGCCAATTAGTATATTAGTAAACGTTTCATCTGTGCATATACCATATGCAGGTGTAGGTAAAGAATCAATAGCATTTGAAGATGAAATAGAAGATGAGATAAAACTTGCTGTAATGGATTCAGCAAGAAATTTGCAACACTTTTTAATAGGCAAAGAGAGAACCAAAACGTATGCAAATAAATATAAATTTATTATGAAGTACGCTGATCAGCTTTCCACTGATTTAAGTCAACTTTCAAATAACGATCCTGAAGCAATAAAAGCAAAGCTTAAAGAAATTGTTGAAAACAAATATAAACAAAGCAATGAAGAAGAAACTCAAAACGTAAATAATTTTCCTAGCAATTCTAATATATAAGAATTAAGCAAAGGTTTCATCAAGATTATCCGCATCTACAATTTTAATTAATCCAGAAGATATAAATATTCTAAGCTTTTCTGCATCTGGAGTAAAAGTATTGTTAAACTTTTCTATAAATCTATCATATTCAACTCTATTAATGAATACAAAATATGTTGTATTATTGTTATATATTTTTATTTCTTTAAATTTAGTCGTATTTGAATATATTACAAAATAGCTTTTTTCACCTTTTATGGTAGCTACAATATCTGCAACATTACTTGCATCTAAATCCGTAAAAGGATAAGCATGAAGAATTAACCAAACTCTCAATTTTTTAAAAGTTGCTAAATATATTATATCATGGCCGCTTTTTTTAACCCAATCTGTAGGCATATATAAGCCATCTAATTCTTCCAAATATCCTTCATGCACCATTTCATCTAATATATCTTCAATATTTTGGTAAGTTGCTGTAACTGGCAGATTATTATAGCGAATATTGTTTATTATTGCAGTTCTAACTTCTTCTTTAGATAAAGGCATATATTTCCAATGATAAAATTGGTTCTGCTTATCAAAAACAGTAACAATATCTGATGATTTGAGTTTTATAGGTATGGTTTTTGGCTTAGGTAAAATAGGTACATCAATATAAAAATCATCTCTCTGTGGTCCTTTTATAGAAACCAATATAACTGTAATTATAATCGCAATTGCAACCATTATATACTGATTTAAATTATTAATTGTAAATTTAGGATTGTATACTGTATATGTAAAATTGTTTGAAAGAACATTTAATGAAAAATTTAAATTTCCAAATATTTCAGGTGTGCCTTTTGGCAAATTGTAAGAAATTATTCCATTTTTAATAATGCCATTTACTGAATAATTTCCATTTAAAGTTATTGAAAATGGCAAATTTAATGGTTGCCCGCCACAAGATACATATAAGGTATAAACATTATTTGTAATATTATATGATTTCATTGAGATATTGATTGGTGGCACCGTAACTAATGCAGATTCATATGCATATCCATAAAGATTTTTCAATGACCATATATAATTGCCTGGGGGTCTATTAAATGTACCTATTTTTATAAATGTATAATTAGATACAGACGGTATCCACGGAAGTACTGAAACATTTAGCTCAGTATAATTTAAATTATAAATATAAAGAAAAAGATTAGTTCCTCCTATATTTGCCTGTTGATTTATTGTGAAATTTGCTAAGAACGTATACCCTGGAATAACAACCCCAGGTATATAAAGTACTCCATTGCTGCCAAAGATTGGCTCATAGTTTATATAACTGTATCCCTTTCCAGGCAAATAAGCAGGGTTTGAATATGCAACAATTCTTACAAAACTATTATTCAAAGAAGTTCCATAACTTATTAAAGGAGATTGCATTAAAACCCCAATATTGCCAGAAGAATTGAATGAAGCAAGATGTACAGACATCTCTGCTTCAGTATATTTAGGCACCCAAAAAAATTCTGCTATACTTTTTGCAATTCCAATAGCTAAACTAGAAGCATTAAATAAATCAGGATAGTTTGAAAAAGCTATTAAACTTCCGTTATATACGTTTTCATAGCTAACATTTCCATATATTTTCCCAGTTGTAAACGAAAACGTTGCATTGCTAAAAAATAAATCTTTTAGAGGATCAGATGAAGAAACATTTCCTGAAAAATTTACTGTACTTAAGAAAGCTGGAAGATTACCTCCAGGTATTATAACTGAGCCTTTTGTTACTAATTTATTGAAATTCTGCCCAACATATATTATGCTAGTACCTTTTTGCAATAAACTTATTAATATGCTTTGACTACGATTTTGTTTCACCAAATCTTGCGGCATAAAGCCACTTATTACTAAAAGTATGGAATTATTGACTATACTACTTACTGTACTTGCATTGACATCTACTATTTGGCTAGGATTGTTTATTATGCCATATTTTTCAAGATAATTTTCAACCATTGCCTCTATTCTGCTAGCATTCTTTGAAAAATAATTTTCTCCTTCATCGTTAAAAATATATATTTTGTTTGTTTGTGGCGGTTGCTTTATATACATAGAGGCGTATATCATCAAATTTGTAACATTATTCACAGAGTAATGGATTAGCATATATGGAACTTCGTTTTTTGCATTGTTATATGAAAGCAATAGCGATTTTACTAAACTTATTGAGGTGTGAGAATTTGTAGGGGCAATATAAACTTTTATAGAAGCAAGTTTGTTAATTATTAAATTATATAAGAAAGCAAATGTTATACTAATAACAGCAATTGCAGCAATTATAAATATAATTATCTTTTTTGTTTTACTTTTCATCACACCAGCCAATAGTATTATACAGAATTTGTGCTGGATTATAAAGTTGTATGGATATTTTTGATGTTAACTTAAACAACAAAAAATTGCAATTTAACATGCCAACCAACCAACGAAATCTTTATTTATGTAATCTTAATCTCTTTTTTTGTTTGATTAAAAAGTATCCTCTTTTTTAGACTTTTTGATTATGCGAAATATTTTACTAAAAACTTTTTCAGATAGCGTTTCTTTTTTGCCTATTCTTTGTTTTATTCTATAAACTTTAACATATCTAAATCTATTTTTAATACGCAAATTGTATATTGTACTCATTCTTTCATCTCTAAATAACCTTTTGCAACCATCTTATTCAACACGTCTTCTATTTTTGATGATAATACCTTATAAGTATTTGCAAATGCTTCAATATCTATAGTATTATCATGTGTTTCAAGCCATTCCTGTATCATAATCATCAAAGACTCATCAGAATAATTTTCAAGTACTTTAAGTTTTCCTTTTAATTCTTCATTTTCTGCAGTTAATTTTGTTGCAATTGCAGTTAAGGCTTTATTCGAATTTGATAAATCAATATTCAATCTTCTTAGCTCTCTTTCTTCCATAAGAAGAGCTTCATAATTATTAAACAGTACACTATAACTTTGAGATAGAGAATTTAAAACATCGTCTATTGCCGAATCTAAATACTGGAAAAATTCATTTGTATCTACTTGATAAATATCTGTTATTAGAGATATTATACTTGTTAAATTTTTTAGAACGTATAATTTTCTTAGTTTTTCGCTAGTATCCTTGGAAATAGAATAGTAAACAACTATATTGTCTGTAGTAAATGTAACTATAAAAAATAAAAAAGGTCTTTTTTGAATATCTCTACTATCTACTTTAGATAAAATTACACTATTATTTGAACTTTCAGCTACATTAAAAACTTGTAGCGTTGATAGTCTATTATACAATATATCTATAGTGCTTAGGGCTTTTGCCTTAAATTTAAAGCTTCTAATCTCTGGCGCTGCATTTTCCGTTATTTCGTTTTTAGCGCCTGTATTAATCTGATTATTTATTGGCGATTCAACATTCTCCATTATATCTATCTACATACTTTAAATATATAAAATTATAAAAGCTACTTCTCAAAAATTCGTTTTTTCTTTTCTGTTTTCTCATTTTCTAGTGCCGGTACATAGTTTAAAAGCGCTAATAAGTACATGCCTCCTGTGATTATTAAGCCAGCAAGTAATGCTAACAAAAATTTAATTGGTGAATTTAATGACATAGAACAAAGCATGCCTGTAAAAAGTATTCCAAGCACAAAATATGTATTTCTTTTTCGTAAATATTTTTTTCTAGCTTTAATATAAGGTAAATAGCAATCTTTGCAAACTACTAATGTATGTAATTGTGTGTTCTTTGATAACCGAACTGCAAACCATCTTACTACTTTTATTACAGTATCTATTCTTACAGGCAAACCTTCAACGTTTCTTCTGCACATTATACATTGTATTTTTTGCTTTGGCATTTTTTATCATCACGAAATAGATATTTCATATATTCTTCCAGTTTCTTCCATTATTTTTTGCTGGTCAAACATATCAAATGATCTTTTAATCATTACATCATCCATTCCAAACCGTCTAAGCAAATCACTAATTTTGTCCCTACTAACTCCTGCTTTTTCTATTAATGCTATAAATGTTATTACGTTGATATGCCTATGTGCCTTTTCCATTGTAGATAAAATATTTAGTATATTTTTTTCCGGAACCTTGAAACTTGCCAGCACCCTTTTAATTTCTATTCTATTAAGCGCAAATGTATTTTTTTCAGCCATTTATACCTGCCCTAGAAATTATTCTTGTAATCATAACGTCTTCCAAGCTAAGCTCTTTTAAGAAAGATACAATATCATTTTTAGAAAGACCAATTTCTACAAGAAGATTTATGAAATCTAAAATCTCCATTTGCTTTTTTTGTGCATCTAATTTTAAGAAAAGCGTATCTATATTTTCTGGAGTTATATTATACTCAATTATTCTGTTCCTTAGTTCATCCTTTTCGAATTCATAATCCTTTGAAAATACATTTGATGAAATCTCAGCATTTGTCAATACTCCTGAAAAATCAATTTTATACACATATAATGGCTCTTCACCTTGGATTTTTTCTAGTATAAAAGTTGACGGAAATCTCATAGATGTCTGAAACGCCATCTCTACAGCTGCCTGTCCTACACCGAATTTAGTTATCTCTTCTCTTATGAAATCTGAGAAATTAAGCGACCCTTGGATATAATCTAAAAACCTTTCAAATTTTATTCTTAATATAAACGAAGTTCCAACGTTTGAGAAAATCACCTCGTTTATATCTGTAGGGCTCTGTGATGCAACTATTAATCCAAATTGATACTTTCTTCCTTCTCTAACAATAGTAATTGCATCGCTCTTTTCATCACTTGCTATTTTCCATGCCTCGTCTAATACAACAAAAGCTTTTAGACCCTTAGTTTCACTAAATCCTTCAAATCTCATTCTTTCTTTAAGCGTCTGCAATATGAAAAGTGCAGCAAGAGCTCTAAAATGTTCATCTGGCAATGCAGATAAGTCTAAATCTACTAAACCTGATTGTGCTAATTTTTCTAAGTCTATTGTACTCTTTCTTGCAAAATAATCCTCGCCCTCTCTAGCAAATTGCCTTAGCCTATATATCGAATTTTCAAGCTCTGCTGGATATGTATATGTTCCTTCTTGTAATTGCTCTTGCAACAAGGTAATAACATCCTTCAAAGTTGGAGCCTCAGATCCTGGCTGTGGTGGTTCAGCAACATTAAATCCTTTATTCACATATGCTTGCTCTAATGCTTCTTCAGTTAATCTTTTTTGTTCTGGAAAATCACTTATATCTGTAAGTATTTCAAGTGAAGTAATAATTTGCTTAACACGATCTAAGGGTTTCATACCTGATAAATCCATTATATTCAGATAATCTCCTTTTCCTAGTGAAATTACATGCCCACCACTTTGTTTGACCCATGCTTTATACTCTCCTGCCCAATCAATTATTACAGCACTTGTTCCCCACACAAAATTAGCTCTCATCAAGAAAGTTTTTACAAAATAGCTTTTTCCGGCACCAGTTATTCCTACAACTGCAATATGAGGATTTGTCAATCCCACAAAGGACCACATAAACGGCACTTTAAATATTTTTGTGATCCCTATATAAATTGATTTAAAAGGATCATCCATGAGTATCGATGCCGGTGGCTCTGGAGGTCTTGACAAAAATGCACGTTTTGAAATATCATTAGTTATTACATGTTGAAATTTCACAAGAGTCATATAATCTCCCAAGAATTAACTACTATTTTTAAGTTTACAGATCTCAATAAAACTTTTAATGAATATTTCATGCATGCTTTGATTCTTCATTGGCATCACAAATCTTTAACTGCACATTTAATTTATTTTGATATCACTTTCGATTTTTTATTATATATTTTTATATGCTTTCTTTTTCTCTATCTTAAATCCTGACGGGTATGTCAGCGACACAACATATTTCTTGAAACGTGGAAATCCTGCTTTTACCTTTTTGCCCTGTTTTCTTTCTTTACATCTCATGAAGAAGTGTTTATATGCATCTGATACCCTCTTTGAGACATTCTGAAGGACTTGCGAATACAGTTCTGCGAACTCTGGCTTCTCTTTCTTTATCTGTGTAAGCCAGACATTCATTCTGTATTCTGTGAGCGTCTTCTCTGTTTCTTTGTAATACGCTTTTGATTTTTCAAGAAGAAGATTGTAGAGTTCCTTCGCAAGAAACATCTGCCTGTCTAACTTTGCCTTCTGCTCCTTTGAAGGATATGCACGGTATTTATATGCAGTTTTCATTACAACCATATTTATGAATCTTAAAAGTTATATGCCTTTCTGCAGTGGCTTATATCCCACCTCTAAAGGGCGTGGGTTTTACGCCAGATTAGATAAATCCATATTTTATGGCTTTCAGCATATCCCATAATAGCTTTTGCATGAATAAAAATAAAAGCATTGCAGTTGAAGCGTATGCATTAGCATGCGTTTTTATTTTTTGCAGTTGCAATCAATATTATGGCAGTTGATTTGAGCTCTATTGTGGCAAAAAGGAAGATAAAGCTGCAGGACCTTTCTGGAAAGGTAATCGCCATAGATGCATACAATATGCTTTACCAGTTCCTTTCGATAATAAGGGAGCCAAGCGGCATGCCCCTGGTAGATAAAAACGGCAGCATAACCAGCCATCTGTCGGGCTTGTTCTACCGGACCATAGACTTTGAGGAGAATGGCATAATCCCTATTTATGTATTTGATGGAATACCTTCAGTATTAAAGGAGAAGACAATAAAGGCAAGGATGCAGAGGAGGGAAAACGCATATGCGTCATGGCAGAATGCAATGCAGGAAGGCAACATGGAGCAGGCAAAGGCTTTTGCAATGCAGAGCACGCATGTAAACAAAGCCATAGTGGAAAGCGCAAAGGAGCTTTTAAGATATATGGGGATTCCTTATATAAATGCGCCAAGCGAGGGCGAAGCGCAGTGCAGCTACATGTGCGCAAAAGGCCAAGCTTATGCAGTGGCAAGCCAAGATTATGACACAATGCTTTTCGGCGCGCCGCTTGCCGCAAGAAACCTAGCAATACAGGGAAGGAGGAAGCTGCCTAGAAAGAATGTCTATATAAGCATAGAGCCTGAGCTTGCAAGCCTCGCCGATACGCTTGCAAACCTGCAGATAACGAGGGAGCAGCTCGTATGGATGGGCATGCTTATAGGCACAGATTTCAACGACGGCATAAAAGGCATAGGCCCAAAAACAGCGCTCAAGCTAGCGAAAAGCTATTCTAGCATAGAGGAGATAGAGGAGTATGTAAATAAGAAATACAATGCATCATTCAATGTTGACGCAAAAGATGTTGTAAATTTATTCATGCATCCTGATGTCAGGGATGTTGATGAAAGCGAGCTTCATGCAAGCATGGACAAAAGCAAGCTTGTTGAATTCATGTGCGATGTGCATGGATTTGACAGGGATAGAATAGAAAGGTATGCGGGCAAGCTAGCAAGCATAAAAGAAATGGAGGGGCAGCAGGGAATCAGGAAATGGTTTGCATAGCCACTTTGCAAGGAAGGCATTGCCTTCTGCATATTCAAATTAGAGATAGGCAAAGAAGAGCCTTCCTGCAATGCCTGCATTGTTTATGGCATCTTCCCTATTTGAAGGATAGAATGTTCATTTCTGCTTGTGCATGCTTGGTTTGAAAGCTAAAACTTTCATTCTTGGAGTTGCCTTTTTAGAGGCAGTAGTGTCCCTTTCATGTAGTAATATTGCAAGACTGCCACCCAGGAGCACACTGGCAATACCTATAGTTATATCCATTCTTACATAATGATGGCGTTGAATTCGTTGATGAAGGATGCCCCGTATAGCTCCAATAAACATTAGAAGAAGGGCATCCTGCAGGCAATACGTATTGAGAACTGCATGAGTTTACAGGCCGGGTAGAAAGTGCAGCATAATAATTGCCTCCATTGCCAACAGGAACTTTTATAGAGCAAGAAGTTCCTCCAAGGCAAGAGTGTGAACTGGTCCCATTGAAGATGGTTAGATATACGTTGGATGGAGTGTTTGGCTCATATGCGGTAAGGGTTGCAGGTCCAGAAGCTACAGTTTGCGTAGTGGCCCGCTTATTGTTACTCCAGGTATATAGTTCACATATTCTGTTGAACGCACTGGAAGATTTGATAGAAGATTGGATGTTGCATAATTTTCCCAAGAGTTGCTTGCAATTCCTGACCAATTTTCTATATAATAATTTTGCCAACATGTAGATAAACAAATTCCAAACAAACATCCACAAGGCCATGAGCAGTGACTAAGATGTGGATACTCAAAGAAGCCTAATTCAAACAACGGAGAGGCTTCTGAAGAGCCAAGGAGGACAGCAGAGCCACTGCTGAAATTGAAATAAAAGGTACTTTGAGAAGGCTCAAGAGCTTCATAACCGTTGAAGAGTGATAAAGAAGTATTTGTACAGGTTGCACCGCTTGGTGGATTTATGCCAGTTATAGCCAAAGATACTAAACTAGTATTGAAAGGAATTGCTGCAGAGGCGCTGGTGTAATTCTGATTGCCAGTTGTATTAATTA
>JAVYWU010000011.1:0-880 GCA_038877355.1 Candidatus Micrarchaeaceae archaeon
AAAGCGTGTTAAGCTTTATGTGCATAGAAAGGGGGCTACAAGGGCCTTCGCAAAAAATATTAATGGCATACCCAATGCATATATGCATACGGGCCAGCCTGTTCTTATACCTGGAAGCATGGGCACGGCAAGCTATGTGCTTGTAGGGACCGAAAAGGCGATGCAGGAGACGTTCGGCTCTTCATGCCATGGCTCTGGCAGAAGCATGTCAAGGCACCAGGCAATAAAGGACATACCTGCAGCGCAGACATTCGACGCATTGAGCAAGAAGGGGGTTGAAGTAAGAGTAAGGAACAAAAAGCTTATAAGCGAGGAGGCGATGGAGGCATATAAAAATGTTGATGAAGTGATAAGCAGCATGGAGGGGGCTGGCTTGGCGGATGCTGTGGCCCGCATGCTTCCTATAGGAGTAGCAAAGGGATAGCATGGATTTGATGCATATTTTCAGGCGCAAGCCACGCATAGAACTGAAGGATTCTTCAGGAGGCAAGGTCCTTGAGGTTGATGGCATACCATACTCAGTACTGCAGAGCAGCATATACACAGACTCGTATTGGGATTACTTCTTCCCTTTATGCTATATGTACGACGAGCCAAAGGTTTTGCTGATAGGCTTAGGCGCAGGCACGATAGTAAGGCAGATAAACAGGGTGTTTGGCGGCTCTGTGCATGTTGATGCAGTTGAAAGCGACAAGCGCATGCTTGCATATATGCAAGGAGATTATGCTATAGACGCAGAAATAAAGAATGGAGATGGTGCAAAATACATAAAAGGCTTGAAGGGCGCTTACGACCTGATAATGCTTGATGCATATGAAGGGCTTTCCATACCCAAGCAGTTTTTAAAGCATAGATTCATAGACGATGCATTGCTTGCACT
>JAVYWU010000011.1:890-19972 GCA_038877355.1 Candidatus Micrarchaeaceae archaeon
AACAGCAGGGGCATGCTTGCCATAAACTTCACGCAACGCTCCATCATGGATTTTGATTTTAATGGATACGTTGCTTATGCCTCGAAGGCGTTCAAGGTGATGCACATAAAGTCTGGAATGAACTTCATATACATATTCAGCAAGCTGTTCGGAAGGGATGAAATAGTTGAGAAGGTGTGCAAAAGCCTGCCTGCAGAGGCTAGGCATATCAATGAAGGGTATATAGATATGGTATAGGTGCTTGCTTGGCAAAGGAGAAGGCTTTCATAAAACGCCTTATATTTAGGCTCATAAAGAAGAAGATAGCGGGAAGCACGATAAACACCGCATTCAATGCTACAAAAGATATAAATGCAAGGCATATGCAGGCTACGATAACCTTCCTTAATGAAGGGGATTCCACGCCACAAAAAGCCAGGTACAATCTAATGTCTTATATGGAGCTTGCAAATAGGATAGGGCGCCTGCACATCAATGCGTCTGTATCCCTTAGGCTCTCGCAGATTTCATACGGCAATAAAGTCGAGGCAAACCTTTCAAAGCTTGCAGAGCATGCAAAAATGAATGGGGTGATGCTTTGGCTTGAGCATGAAAGGCCAATGCGCATTGAAGAGCTTGCAGGCATATATGCAAGGCATTTCAATGAATGCAATCTAGGCATGGAGCTTCCGATTAAGGCGCAGGGGATTGAAAGGATAGAAGAAAAGCTTGCAGAAGGGTCAAATGTTAAGCTGATATCAAGGGGCGCGCAAGCGCCTGCCGCAAAAGGAAAAAAACAGAAGTCAATTGTAGAATTATACGTGGAGCATGCAAGCATGCTTGCAAAGAAGCCGGTAAACGTATGGATTTCAGAAGGAGAGGAGAAGACAGTAAGCAAGGTTGCACAGATGTTGCAATACAGAAAGAATTTAATATTTGAGCTTCCATTAGGGTATAACAAGAAATGGCAAAGCAAGCTTTCTAGCAAAGGAGTGAAGATGTCTGTTTATGTGCCATATGGCAAGGATTGGATACCCTATGCAATAAATAGGCTTACAGAAGGCCACATACGCGATATAGCGCTTACCCTTCTTGACGGTAGATCCAATGGAAAAAAAGGCCGTTGACCTTATCACAGGCGTGACAAGCAGGCTTGGCAGTGCACTTGCAGCAAGGCTCATAGAAAGAGGGGACGAGGTGCGCGCCATAATAAAAGACTCTCCAGAAAAGCTCGAGTCATGGGTTGGCATGCCGAGCGGCGTTATACCTTATGTTGCTGATCTTACGCTTAAAACAAGTGCAGACAGGGCAAGCTTGCAGGAAGCAGCAACAGGAGTGGACAATGTCTTCCATATTGCTGCTGCTGTATACAACTACAAGAACACAACAGAAGAGCTTGTTTCAATAAATGCAAAGGGCACAGAGAACTTGCTTGATGCGGTTATAGCAGGCAACTACGACAAGAAGAGCATACATTTCCTGTTTTCAAGCACAGCAAGCGTATACGGCCACAGAAGGAGCGGAGAGATTATAACTGAAGAAAGCGAGGTTAGACCTTTTGCCCCTTATGCAAAAAGCAAGAGGATAGCAGAGCAGGTCATAGAGTCGCTCTGCATGGTGCACAAAGACATCAAGTATACGATATTTAGGATTTCCACAATTTACGGCAAAGGCTACGAAAAGCCTTCATTCTGCAAGCTTTTCAGCATGATAAAAAAGGAAAGGATGAAGTATATAGGAAAAGGGTCAAACCATCTCACGCTTGTAAACGTTAATGATGTTGTAGATGCGTTCATGCTTGCATTGGACAACCAAGCAAGCTTCAACAAGACATACAACGTAAGCGAAGGCAAGCCTTATACGCAAAAAGAGCTGTTTGACATGGCTGCTGAATACATGCATGTAAAAAAGCCTTCAGGTACTGTGCCTGTATGGATTGCACGCATACTGGCAAAAAGCAAGGGCATAAAATCAGATGAGCTTGAGTTTTTGATAAGCGATAGGATAATAAGCATAAGCAAAATCAAGAAGGACCTTGGCTTTGAGCCAAAGGCAAGCATAAGCAAGGAAGGCCTTGAGATGATTGATGTTTGCTTTCCAAAATATTGAGTGATTAAAGTGAAGGTTGGGAAAACAGAGGCATATATAAACGAAATGCTTGAGAGTAAAGGCGCGCTTCTATTCACCTTGATAGACCCTGATGATTATGAAGAAGGCAAGGCTATTGAGGTGGCAAAAGAGTGCGCAAAAGGTGGTGCAGACGCAATACTTATAGGAGGGAGCATAAACGTGCAAGGTACTGCCCTTGACAATATAACAAAAAGCATAAAGGAAGCGGTTGACATTCCAATAATACTTTTCCCAGGAAACATTGCCACCTTGACGGAATTTGCTGATGCTGTGTATTTCATGTCCCTGCTGAACGCAAGGAATCCATACTGGATAACGCAAGCCCAGATGCTTTCAGCCCCGTTGATAAAGAGGCTAAGCATAGAGCCGCTGCCGGTAGGCTATATAATAGTGCAGCCAGGAGGCACTGTCGGATGGGTGGGCGACGCTAACATTGTACCAAGGGAAAAGCCGAAGCTTGCAGCTGCGCTTGCACTTGCAGGTGAATTTCTCGGCAATCGCTTTATACTTACTGATGCAGGATCAAACCCACGCATGCAGAACTTTGGCCCAATACCTGCCTCAATGATAAAGATGGTAAAGAGCGCTATATCAGTTCCTTATATTGTAGCTGGAGGCATAATGACAGAAAGCGATGCTAAGGCAGCATTCGAGAGTGGAGCAGATATAATACAGGTCGGGACTGCGTTTGAAAGCAATGCCTATAAGGTATCGTCAGCGCTCGCAAGGGTTGCAAAAGAAGAAGGAATGAAGAAGCGAAAAGGGTTATAATGCACAATCTCTCCGCAATAGAACTTGCCTTGATTGTTGGAGAAATGCAAAGGTTTGTTGGCTTCTATGTGCAAAAATTCTATGACCTTGGAGGCGGGAAGTTTAGAATCAAGATAAGAGGAGATTCAGTAAATACAAACATATTCTGCATGCCCCCTAAGGCATTGAACGAAACGAAATATGCAGAAGAGTGCGAGCCAACGCAGTTTGCAATAGCTGTAAGGAAGAGAATTATTAATACAAAAATAGAAAGCATAAGCATGCTTGGCAATGATAGGATAGTGGTATTTAAGCTGGCAGGAAGCAAGCAAAAGTCAATTATACTAGAAATGTTCGGCATGGGTAATTTGATTGTAGTTGATGACTTAATGAACATTGAGCTGGCATACAGGCGCGAAGGGGCCTCTGGAAGAAAAATAATCCCTAAAGAAAGGTATTTGGCACCGCAACATCAGCAGGAAAATAGCACGCTCCCGCCGTTCTATATGGATGAAGCGTTTGCTAGGTGCGGATTTTCAAAGGCAGACAAGCTTTCAGCAGTGCAGGAAGCTAAACTTGGCGAAGCAAGCAAGGAGATCGCAAAAAGCATAGAAGAAAGCAGAAGCGCAATTGTATACATGGATGGAGGCATGCCTGCCGAATTCTCACTAATACCATTGAGCAAGTACGCAGGTAAGGAAGAAAAGAAATTTGCCAGCATTGAGGAGGCGTTGGATTTTGCATACATGCACTCAAGGATTCCTGCAAGGAAGGAAAGCGGTGAGCAAAGCAGGCTTGCTGCAAGCATAAAGAAGCAGCTTGTATTGATAGAAGAATGGAAGAAAGAACTTGCATATGCAATGGAGGCAGGAAACTTCATATTCAGCAACAAAAATATATTGAATTTAGTGATTGAGGCGCTCAACAATGACAGGCACATGGCAATTGAAAAATTGAGAAGCATGTTTCCGGATATTGAATTCATTAGCCTTGACTTGAAAAACAAGAAGGTAATAATAAGGATGATATAACGCGTGTAACATTTCTTGGGACATCTGGCTCTATACCCACAAAGGATAGGTCACTTTCGACAGTTGCAATCGAATACAATAAGGACCTTCTGCTCTTTGACTGCGGCGAAGGGGCGCAGAGGCAGATGATGATATATGGAGTAAATTTATACAAAATCAGTAGCATATTCCTCAGCCATATGCATGCAGACCATGTTATTGGCATAGTAGGGCTTGTCAGAACTCTTGAAATAAGCGGAAGGAAAAAAAGCTTGAATGTTTTTGTCCCTGCAGGGCAGGAGGAAGAGCTGAAAAAGCTTCTTGGCAATGGTGATATGCCGAGTAGCTACAAGCTTGCCATAAAAGGGATAAGAGCAGGAAAGATTTTCTCTGGCGACAATTATAGCGTAGAAGCAATAAAGCTCAACCATTCAATAAAAGTATACGGCTTTGTATTCAAAGAAAACGAGCGCGTACGCTTCATAAAGGATAAGTGCGCAAGGTTAGGAATAAAGGGGAAGATGTTCTCAGAGCTGCAAAAAGCGGGAAGCATAAGCCTGAATGGCGCAAGCATAGCCCTTGAAGATGTAACATATAGGCAAAAAGGCATCAAGCTAGCATACCTTCCAGACACACGGCCACTCAGCAAAAACTCAAAAGGCATGGAAAGCATAAGCGGTGCAGATATACTCATACACGAATCCACATACTCAAATTCATTGAGGAAGCTTGCAATTGAAAGGAAGCATTCCACTTCCATAGAAGCAGCCAATGTAGCAAAGTTGGCGGGCGCAAAAAAGCTTATTTTGTTTCATATGAGTGCAAGGTACCGCGATGCATCGCTTCTGGAAAACGAGGCAAGAGAAATTTTTCCAGATACAGTGGCAGCCTATGACGGAATGAAGCTAAACATATAGCATATCAATAAATAGATAATAGATAATAAAAAAATTTATAAGATAATTTAAACAAAGATATTACTGGCAATTTGTTTTTATTTATTAATTTTTATTTATTAATATTTATTGCAAATAATTATTGCAAATCTTAATGGGTCCGTAGTCGAATGGCAAGACGCCACCTTCACAAGGTGGAGATTCGGAGTTCGATCCTCCGCGGACCCAAGGTATTAGTAAATTGGTAAATCGATGGGTTGATGAGCTTTGAAAACCTTTTAGGCAAGAGCATAGATGCAAAAAGTATAAGCCGCGTGAGGTTTGCCTACAAGGATATGCCCCACATTTCTAAGTCTGCAATGCAGCGCACAGGAGGCTATGCTGAATTGAAGATTGGGGCAAGCATAGTAATAAACCAAGCATCAAAACAAAGGTATGTATATGCAAGCAATGTCATGTATGATGCTATTTTAAGCTTATACTATGTAAACGCACAGCTGCTGTTCGTTGGCAGGTTCTTCAGCTTCTCTGGCATATCAAAAGATGTTGAAGAATGGCTTAAGCCTCTCAAAGGAAAGGAAAGATTTGTGGAGGCAAGGCTGATAGGCATGCAGGATACCTCTCCCATAGAAGAACTGCAAAAAGCCATGGAGGCAATAAAAGGCGTGCCGATAATGGAAGCAGATTTATTTGGAAGTGACATCAGACACATAGCAATAGACTCAAAGCTTGGCACAAGCTTTTTTGTGTTTGAGCTTGACAGGGCATATAGGCCAGGAGAGCTGTCATGCAATGTAAGCATAGAAGATTTCAAAAGTACTATGCTAAAATAAATCATAAATTTTTTGCAAATCCATTTAGAAAAACAAAGAAAAATATTTAAAAATTCAATAACGTATTTTTACCTTTTCCGCAAAAGGCAAGGCAAAGCAAACTGCTTTATATGCCATAAAAGAATAGCAGAAAAGCATTCTACAAAACTTTTGTATATGCAATTAGGAACTGCTAATTCATAGGAATTCAGACTTTGAAGGCTTGTTTTTAAATTTGCTGCACTATTGCAATGCCTACCTTTCATCTACTAAGCGCACGCTTCCCTGCAGGGCGATATGATGAAGTTCAATACTGCATTTACAGTTTGGTGAACTACCCGCCCTTGCAAACGGGGTAGTTTACCAGTAAGTTTATACTCTTATTATTATATATCTTTTCATAGAAAAGTTTATAATATATTTATTCTAAAACCTATGCGATGATAATATGCGTGAAAGAATTGATTTCGGCATAAAAAATCTTGATGATTTGATGGGCGGAGGTATACCTGCAGGCAATCAAGTTATTGTGGCTGGAGGCCCAGGTGCAGGTAAAACTTTGTTAGCATTTGAATTTTTATATAATAATGCAAGAAAGGGTCATATAGGCTCGCTATTCTCTCTTGAAGAAAAAAGTAGCATTATTTTAGATAATGTTAAAACGGCATTTACTTCTTTTACAGATATAGATGATTTAATAAAAAAAGGTATGCTCAACTTATATGGTGCAGAAGAAAATGAGCCTTATCTTGCAAGAGATGAAGATTCTGGCTCTTATCAAATAAAGGATTGGATTGGATATATACAAGGGATTATTACTTCGACAAAATCAGAATGTATAGTAATAGATTCAATAAGTGTGCTTAAAATATTAATTCGAGATATGTTTGACTATAGAAATCTTACAATTCAACTAATTGCAGACCTAAAAAATTTAAATATTACTAGTTTAGTAAATATGGAACTTGAAACGGCTGACAAAGATAAATTAACATTTCAACCGGAATTTTTTATCTATGATGGCATAATTGCATTATATTTGGCAGGAGAGGGACATGATAGAGTTCAAACTCTTGAGATAATAAAAATGAGAGGCACACAGCATAGTTTTAATACTGTTCCGTACGAAATAACTTCTTCTGGAATAAGGCTATTAAGCGTGAGATAAGTAAACTACCCCACATAAAATAGCAAGGCTTCATCGAGATGATCAACATGGAATACAATTCTGTACAATCTAGACATCTGCCATCAGAAAGCTTTGAGAGATGGTTTGCAGCGATTCCGCTGTTGGAAAATCTGAATCTGGTTAATCTTATCCAACAGCGATTTTGCATGGCCTTTCGCGCTTTAGGATTTTATGCTGGTCAGGTAGCTTCATATTCTATGCCTATATTCAAACAGGATATTTCATTAAATTTATTATCTCTAGCATGCCTACAAATATTTAATACTTTAAAATATATGATAATAATACCTCCACTTGACAATCCATCATGCTAAAGCATGTAGGCTTCTTTGTCGAGAATAGGTGATAAAATGGATGAAAATCTAAATATTACAAAAAGAATAAAAACAGGCATAAGTGGAATTGATAAGATAACTGATGGAGGAATACCTATTAATCATCAGGTTATAGTAATGGGTAATTCTGGTTCTGGTAAAACTCTCCTATCTTTAGAAATTTTATACCATAATGCAAAACTTGAGATTCCGAGCACTTTTATTACAACTGAAGAAGTTTCTAAAAGTTTAATAGATAATGTTGCAAATGCGTTCTATGAATTCGAAGATTTTGAAGATTTTATAAATGCAGGTACGATACAAATAATTAAGCAAGATGTAAATGAAAAATTTGGTGCTAGAGAAAATTTTGAAAAATTTATCTCAAGCATTCTTGATAGTGTATCAAAAAATAATTCTAAAATTCTGGTTTTTGACTCTTTAAGTAGTCTAAGAACAGCATTTGATGATGATAGAGTTTATACTAGAAGTACTACTTATATGACAGATGTGTTTAGAGATGCAAAACTTACTTCATTTATTACAATGGAATTAGAGAATACTGAAGACTTGCTTAAGGGGGGTCTTTTTTCAACTTCAATGTTTGATGGTGTAATATCTTTGAAACTAAAGCACGAATTAGGTAATTCACAGTATGAGATAACAGTTCCAAAACTTAGAAATTCAGGTCACAGAATAACAAGTTTTCCTTACCAGATAACATCAAAAGGCTTTGATATATTAATAAACTAAAATTATTTCTTTAGCATGCCTAATATATGGCAGCCAAAATTGGGTCATGGTTATCAGCATATTTAGAATAGAGGTTAGCTTACAAACGACGAAGCCCATCGATTTTTTGCTATGCAACAAATACTTATGCTATCAATTCCTTATTTGTATACAGCTTCTTTGCAAGAGGGATAGGCACATTATCTTGTCCTTCTAACAATTCTCCCATGAATAAATTTATGGATTTGTTTCAATTCTGCCAGCAAATATATTCATGATTTGGTGCATTAAAAAAAGTATGTTGACTCAAGGTAAATAAATAGGCACAAATAAAAAAGAACAACATGATAAGAAAAAGGCAAGGCAACAAGAGCAAAAAGGAAAGATTAGGCTGCAAAAGTATTTGAAATAAAATTTGATAAAAGCAAAATCTCAAAACAAAGATGTGATGCATTTCAAAGATTCTTTCTTGAAGGAAAGTAGTTTACAAACCACATAAAATCAAAAGGCATAATATAAAATAAACCCATAAAACAAAACAGTGCACATACAAAAACTATGATTTCAATGCAATAGGACCGAGTCAAATAATAGACAATGCAGAGTTTGCCACTGCAAACCTTATAGAGAAAAAAATGATGCTTCTTACATGTAGTCAATATGTGCCAAAAGAGGAAAAAGTGCATAATGGCAGGACAATAGGCATTGAATTAGAAATAAAGAACCAATCACATTTTCAAATGTGTTAAAAGTGAAGTATGCAGTGCTAATGCCAGATAGAACAAAAGGGCTTTACAAAGCCTTTTCAAGACTAGAGTACGATAAAGTTTATCTTCTTATATCAATACTAAGGGTATTTTTATTAGTTTTATTTTCTCTCTTTTTTACTATATTTTCTAAATTTTTAGAAAAACTACCTACTTTTGCTGGATCTATAATTTCTACTGTCATCTCAAAAGGTAACTCATAAACTCTTATTTTTGCTATAGTGTTGCTTTCTTTTTTATCTTTTGAATTAATTTGAAATTGCTTTATATGTTGTTCATCTGTAATTATTTCAGAGCTTGCTACTGAAAAGGGTTTAACAAATTTTTTGATGTCTTCTTCAAAACCTTTTATAAATTTATCATATTTGTCTTTTTCTTTTATTTCTGATTCTAAATTAATTTTAAACATTTTTTTTTCGGTCATCATCTCTATCCTCCCACATATAAGTTATTAATAATGGTATATTTAAATTTTATGTTTATATTAAATTTTAAATTTAAATTTAATTTTTCTAAGTAATCTATATAACAGAATTCTTTATATGATAATACTTCCTTTCATCTTGAGGCGTAGAATTCCAGAGTGGCTTGATTGGTTGTCATGATGCCACCTATATAGTTCTTGCTTCTTCGGCAACTGCCTCCCTTGCGGAAGGTCTTACATTGTCTCCACAGGCTTGACTTTCCCCATGTCCTGAGGTAGCTCTTTTGAATATATCTGTTCAAGTATATTCATTGATGCGTTTATATCTCTGTCTTCCTTCTTCCCACATTTCTCATATATGAATATTCTTTTGTTCAGGGGCATTTCCTACACGTTTCTGTATTCATTGCACGTCATTGATGTATATTAGGACTTACAGCAACTGCACCGCAACCAGCACTTTCAGCTTTGTATTGCAGAAGCTGTGTGAAATTGCCCCAAGACGATTCTTCTATCGATCTTGCAAGATGGTCTTCTGAAGAAGTGTTTATATGCATCTGATACCATCTTTGAGACATTCTGAAGGACTTGCGAATACAGTTCTGCGAACTCTGGCTTCTCTTTCTTTATCTGCGTAAGCCAGACGTTCATTCTGTAGTCTGTGAGCATCTTCTCTGCTTCTTTGTAATACGCTTTCGATTTTTCAAGAAGAAGATTGTAAAGTTCCTTCGCAAGAAACATCTGCCTGCCTAACTTTGCCTTTTGCTCCTTTGAAGGATATGCACGGTATTTATATGCGGTTTTCATGACGATTATAATTGTAATCTTATGCATCTCAAAATTTATATGCAGTTCTGCAGTCACTCTCATCTCCTATCTGAAGGATAGGGGTTTTCTGCTATGAATTTTGTAAGTTTTTATCTTGCTGGCCTTATTAATCCTGTGGTTTTTGATTTTTTTTATTCTCTTCATTTCTTTTTAGTTCTTTTAATCTATCAATATCCCTTTTTTTTCTCTCTTCTTCGAATATTTTATATAAGCTAATACCAAAAAAGCTCATTTTATCACTTATATTATTATGATATTTGTATTATTTAATTATATTATTTAATTATAGTATGTAATTTTTAAATATAAATAATAAAAGAAACTATTAAATATTATATTTTATAAGTAACATAGGGGGATTCAATGGAAAAAGATAAAAAAAAGATTAAAGAAGTAGAAGAACTTAGAGAACTGAGTGAAGAAATAACGATTGTAAATATAGGTTTGCGCACTTTTGAAAGGCATAGAAACAGTGATGGAAGTATAGGAGGCTTTGTCGAAGATACTGCGCAGGTAGCTTCAACTGCGTATATTGCACCTACTGCAATTGTAGAGGAGCATGCAAAAGTACTCGATCATGCAAAACTATTTGATAAAACAAAAGTATCTGGATGGGCAATAATTCATAGAAATGCGCAACTTCATGATAATGTAAAAGTGTTTGATAATGCAGAAGTAAGCAAAGATGTAAAACTTTATGGAAACATAATTGTATCCAAAGACGAAGTTATTGAAAGTAATGATTTAAGAAGATCATAAACATTCTATTTTGCATTCATTGAAAAAGGAAGAAGGTAAATTGCTAAAAGGAGGCTATTTTGCCTTTTGAAATAATTCTCTTTCTATCTACGACTTTTGGCTTCTCTTCATAGAAACACCTGAAAATAAACACAGAGTGCTTATTATCATACTATTCGCTTTAATTTTTTGTTTTACAGATAATAAAAATATTTGCTCGCTTTCTTCCCACCCATAACTGGCGTGGGATTTCCCGCTATGTATAGTTAAATATTTTGCTTCTAAAAGATATTAAAGTAATGTAAAACCTCTTCAGATCAGAAGAGCTTTTATTAAGTGAATAATATGAAGAGCATACTTTCGCTGATATATCTACTGTTTGGCAGCCAAAGTTGGGTTATAGCTATCTGTATATTTAAAAGGGTGATATTGTTCTACAAGCGACGAAGTTCATTTATTTTATCTATTATGTGGCAATTGCTTATGCTATTAATTCCTTATTTATATACAGCTTCTTTAGAAGATGATTAAATGAAGAATATTGTTATAATGGATTTAGGCTCTAGGTTGAATAGTATTGGTGGTCAAGCAAGAATGGCTAGTGTATTATTTAGAGGCTTAAAGAAAAATTTTAATACTTTTTATTTAGGTTATGAAACAGACTATATAAAAAAAGAAAAAAATGCAATAATACTTGAAAGAGGAAAAAAATTAAATGCTAATTTAAGAAAAAATCCTTTAAGCGAAACATGGATAATGAGAATTGCATATAATTTTGTTATTGTAAGGCATATGCTTGGAATAAATCCGCAAGATATATACAAAAAGCTATTGAAAATACATCCTTCAGCAATAATTGCCAATTCCATAAATGATATAACTTTACTTAAATATCTAAGGAAAAAAGGAATGGATTTCAAGTGCGTATATATAGATCATGGAAGCATTTCAACTACATTAAAAGGATATTTTAGCAAAGAATCTATACCGCTCACAATAGGATCTGGAGTAAATGCATGTTGTCTTAATTCCACTTTAAAAAAATTTTTTGGGTTTTTTGATGTGAACATTGCATTAAACAGCGTAGAAGAAAAAAGCATAAGCAAACATAAAGGCAAAGTAGAAAAAATATATAATGGATTAGATATAAAAGTGAAATCAAACAAACTTGAAGAAGAAAAATTGAGGAAAAAATTTGAAATTAAAAAAGGCGATTTTGTAATCTTATATCTTGGCAGAATGTTTGAAAGGCAAAAAAATATCTCGCTACTTATAAACGCGTTTAAAAGCATAAACAATGATAATATGCATTTAATACTTGCTGGTGATGGCCCTTCAATGCAAGATTACAAAATGTTAGCAAATGGCGATTCAAGAATATCTTTTACAGGGCATGTATATGATGAAACAATCAACTTACTTTACAATATATCAAATTTATTTGTTCTGCCATCAAATTGGGAAGCTTTTAGTTTAGTTGTACTTGAAGCGGCAGCTCATTCACTTCCTATTTTGCTATCAGAAAATATAGCTTTGCCAGAATTTGGAAAAGAAGCAAGATTTAATCCGAGAGATGCAAACGACCTAAGAAAAAAAATTATGGAAATATATAAAAATAAAAAAGCAAGAGAGCGTTTGATAAAAATTTCAAAAATCATAAGCAAAAAGTATACAGAAAAAAATATGCTTGCCCAATATTCAAAACTCATAAAAAGATTAACAAAGTAAGCTGTAAAAATCCTATGTACTTTGGAATCAGATAAAAGCAAAATCTCAAAACAAAGATGTGATGCACTTCAAAGGCTCTTTCTTGAAGGAAAGTGGTTTACAAACTATATAATATCAAAAAGCATAAATGATTCTGTTTCCTGCAAGGACTATAAAGTCAGAAAGGTAAACGTAAAGATTGGCGATAATTTCGAAGAAAGGGAACTGACTGTATTATCATCATAGATGAAACAATATCTGATAAAAAGGCTGCAGAGCAACATTAAAGTCATTCAAACATTGAACAAAAAAGGAAGAAAATAGGAAAAATATATACAAAAGATGTATAAACGAGATAAAGCAAGAAGGGCTTTGCCTAGGGAACCTAGGCGGACGCTTGCAGAGGACTATGCTTCTGCAAGTAGATGCTTGATACATAAAAAGTATTCCACATGTGAAAGCAAGCATCGCCGTTGAAGCGGGAAGCCCAAAAGTTGCGGAGGTAGCAGAAGCCCCGTTTATAAGGGCAGATAGTTCACCAATAGAAGTATGCAACACAAAGAAAATCAAACATAAAGTAGATATAAATAAATTAAGCAACAAAACTTTACTATGGACTCTGGTACACATCCTAAAGAAGTTTTAATGGTTCTTGTAATAGGAGTGCTTATGGCAGCGATAGATGCTACTATAGTTGTACTTGCACTTCCTACCATAGACGAAGAACTTCACGCTAATATAGCCTCCTCCATTTGGATAATAATGGTATATATACTAGTAATTACAGTGCTTTCAACTCAAGTTGGAAAGCTTGGCGATAGATTCGGCAGGGCAAAACTTTATAATTATGGACTTGGATTATTTGTGATAGGATCTGCACTATGCGGCCTCTCTCCAGATATTTATGCTTTAATAGGATTTAGGGCAGTACAGGCGGTTGGCGGTGCATTAGTAGGCACATCAAGCAGTGCGGTTGTATCTGACAACTTCAAGCCTAATGAAAGAGGCAAAGCTTTTGGCTTCACATCCTTGGGTTGGAACCTTGGCTCTATATTTGGTATATTCCTGGGTGGATTGCTTGCTACAATAGACTGGAGGCTTATATTCTTAATAAACGTCCCTATAGGCATTGCATTGCTTCCAATAAGCATAAGGAGGCTTAAAGATGCAAAAATGGCAGTAAAGGAAAAGTTTGATGTTCTCGGCTCACTATACCTTGGCATAGCGCTTCTTCTTCTTACTTTTGTTTCGGTAATATCACTTAGTGAAGGGTTAAGCTTGGTAGAATATGCTATGCTTGCCCTTGTAGTGGTTTTTGCTTTGCTGTTTATTCTCCATGAAAGGCATATAACTTTCGCAGTAATAGATCTAAAGCTTTTCAAAAATAGGGTATTCAGTTTTTCTGTGCTTGCCAGCATGTTGCAGTTTACAGCAAACTTTGCAGTCATATTCATACTGATTTTATACCTTCAAGGAGTAAGAAGTCAAAACCCATTTATTGCAAGCATATACCTTCTTCCTGGCTACATAATAGGGGCTTTTGTAGGCCCTAACATGGGCAAGCTGTCTGACAAAATAGGGGCTAGGATACCTGCAAGTATCGGCCTTTTGCTTATAGGCATAGGATATGCCATGTATATAATATTTCTTTCTGTTAATTCTCCACTTTACTATGTATCGCTTATAACAATCTTAACCGGCATAGGGTCCGGCATGTTTTTCCCATCAAACACCAGCGCAGTAATGGCAAACGCACCAAAAGACAATTACGGCATGGCTTCTGGAATAAACAGAACATTAGGAAATGTAGGAATGGTGCTAAGTTTTGTGCTTGCTCTTACTGTTATATCTATATCCATACCAAGAAACGCTGCTCTTGCAATATTTTTAGGTACGCAGATAGGTGGGATGAGCAACAAGTTAGCAAGTACCTTCATAATAGGACTTCATGCAGCTTTGCTTGCTTCAATAGTAATGATAGGGGTGGCAATAGCAATGTCTCTTGCAAGGGGCAAGGAGGATAGAAATAAAGTTCAGGAAGAGCCATTAGAAATGGCACTTTCTAATGAAACTTTTAAAGATTAATAAAATAGGCATTTGCTTTTAAGTACTTCAAATAAAAATTTGAATAAACATAATAAACATAAATTATTTATAAATTTATTTAAAAATAAGTTAATGATAATATGGCTAAGAAGATAGTTAATGAAAAACCAGTAGCCGCGTTTGTATTAACATTGGTTGGTGGTATATTAGTACTTTTAGAAATGCTTTTTGCGGGCTTGATTGCGGCACTTGTAGAAGCTATAATCCCTACTTTTGCAATCAGCAGTACAAATATAATAAGTAGTGGTGCAATTGGTAGTTTTATAGTAATGTTTGTACTAACTGGCATGATAATAGGATCAATGATGATAATTTCAGCAATTGAAATGTATACAACCGATATAAAAACTATAAAAAAGTGGCCTATAGTCGCACTTGTTATGTCTGTATTAAGCGTTCTATTTGGTGGAGGCTTTTTGTTGGGCTTCATTCTTGGTTTAATAGGAAGCATATTAGGATTGGTTTACAAGCAATAAAACAGAGTTCGCAAGTGCTAAAAGCGTTGAAACTATTTATATTTTATAAAAGCATTTATGGCTAAAACAAAAAATAAAAGATAAAGGTTTAAGCTTCCAAAGCAGAAGTAATTGCAATCTACTTTCGCCAATTCTTTTTTACCTTTTTTGCTTTTCTTTATATTTTGATATTGCACTATCAAAAAGTATGTTTGAGAGTGCGTTTACCTGCTTTTCGTTTACAAGGTATTTGCTTGAACTTTCTATTATTTCTGATATTGACTTTACAGTTTCAATATTCGATAAAGCGTTTACAGCTATATTATTATAATCATATCTTTCATGCTTAAGCAGTTTTGATAAATAAATCGCAGCAACGTTTTTAGGCATTAATGATAATGCTTTCTGCATATCTTCGCTTGCAAGATTTTTTGCAATTTCGTTGGTTGGCGCAGAGATTATTGCAGATTTATAAAGTTTATATACCTTTTCACTTTCTTTGCTAACTGGTTTATCAGAAGAAATAATTTGTTCTGCTGCTTTGTATGCAAGCATGTGCTGATCATATCTTACTAAATTTTTTGCTAAATTAGTAAAACTGTCGAGAAAATTTCCTTTTTGCTCTTCATGATTTTTTTTATTAATATTTTGTTCAACCATTTTATCACATGCAATATTATATTAAATGTACTACTTATATATTTACATTATTTTAAAGGCCTGATTTGAGATTTATGTTCCAAAGATCTGTGCCACTAAAACTATATATATTTAAAAAGACGAAATTTTATGTTATGCCTCTGGTGGATAAGGGGATATAATGAATATGGATAAAGGAAAATATAATCAAAGGTATACGTGTTATGTATGCAACAAAAAACTTAACAAAGAGGATTTGAAGTTTGTCTTGCCATATGCAGGATCTGAAGAGGGAAAAATAATATGCGCGCAGTGCTATGAAAAATACCTTCTTCAACAGGGCAATGCCGAAGTGAAGCCGTTTAAGAATGCCCATGACCAAAAAGTAGCACGTCCGGTTATGTGTGATAGTAACATATTGCAATAATATGCTTTAACTTCAATTTTATATAAGCAAGTAAAATTCAAAGTGTAAGCTTGATTTTTGGTTGCTTTTTACTCTAATATACCTAATTGATACTTGAAATGCTGCAAGCTAAGTTGCTTTGCTCAATTTTCTTATCGTATTATAAAAAGTTATAAATATTAAGTGTTATTAAATCCTAAATGGTTTTAAATGCTTGCAGGGATGGCGGAGCACGGTCAAACGCGATGGACTCAAGATCCATTAGCTCAAGGCTTGCGGGAGTTCAAAAAAACTGAATAAATCTCCCTCCCTGCATTTATATTAACATTTATATTAAAAGTGATATTATGGCAAATACTAACCAAAATATTAGAAAATCAAAAATTTTAGATATACCTTGCTATGGGCAGAAGGAAGAATTTATGAGTGCTGCAGCTTGCGTAGTAATGGTCATGAAATATCTTAACAAAAATTATAAGGTTAAAGACGATTATTATAAAATATGGCAAGATACCCTTGGAGGAAGTATGTGGCACGGCTCAAGATATGGCATTGCATATGCACTTGCAAAAAGAGGCGCCAAGCCAGAGATAATAACAAATGCAAAAGATGAAGGGTATGAAAAAAAGCTTGCAGTATACGAAGGCGAAAACCTTGATATTTTGCATGCATCTTTTCAAGATATACAAAATAGATGCAATAAGATGAATATTAAAGAAAATTATGGAGTAATAACTATAAATAAAATAAAAAAATTGCTAAATGAAGGCCGCATCCCAATAATAGTAGTTGATGCAAATGTTTTGGATCCGACGCGTGAATCGTCTCCTCATTGGGTTGTAGTAAAAGGCTATGATAAGGATATGTTTTATATAAACGATCCATACCAAAATGTTACTGTAAGCATGGAGCCAGAGCAATTCAAAAAGATAATAGGATATGATAACGAACACCATATGGTTGCTGTTCAGATAAGAAAAAACCCCAATGTGGGAAAGATTATTTCGCTTCCAAAAAGCTGGTGAAGTGCAATCTTTTATTTTTAAAAAGATGCAAATAGGTATAAATAACTTTCAGCTAATTTTATATTATGTATATTTCTCAAACTGCGCTTGAATTCCTATCAACATACGCGTTTGTATTTATGGTTATTGCTATTGTTTTTTCCCTTATCTTTTTATATTCTTCTATGCCAACAACTGTTGTTCCCACTCAATGCACATTTTATAGCGGCTTCACTTGCATGGGCGCTCTTTTCACAATAAACTCAACCACTGGAAATTCTGGGACTCTTGTTATAGAAGCATTAGATACTATTCCAGGCATAATAAATTTAAGTTCATTTACAGCATATCTTGGCTATCACGTAAGCGTTTCAGGGCATTGCACGCCAAGCGTCGTATCTAGCGGCAATATAACTTTTTGCACTGCTACTTTTTCTTATCTGCCACAGTTTGGCACCCTTTATAAAGGCACCTTCAAAGCTTTTGGAAATTATTGCCCTAAATTGCCTAGCAACGCTTCTTGCCTTCAATCGAACGCCTTTGCATTTGATGGATTTATAAGCATACAAGCAACGAAAGCCCCAATCCCTGTACCGCAGGTAATAGCAAAAAATTATGTTGCCATAAACATTACAAATTCGCAAACAATTGCAACTCCTTCTCCATTCCAGCAGATGCTTACAGTAAACAGCGCAGCATATGCAAAATATGAAGCAGGCAATTTGCAAAATGTTGAATTTTTTTATTCTAATGGCACAATTATACCGTCATGGCTTGAAAGCGGAAACAGCAACACATCCACTTCAAGCATTTACTGGCTGAAGCTTGCAAAAGGCATACCTGCAGGTTCAACCATTACTATTTATATGGGTTTTGCTCCAATAAGCGAAAATCTTTTTAACAGCAAAACAATAGGCGAAGCTCCGCAGCTCTCAAGCACTTACGGACAGTACGACGATGGGGCAAGCGTGTTCAACTTCTATGATAACTTTGCAGGAACAACATTAAGCTCTAAATGGACAAATAATATAGCAAATTCAGGGGGAACATTAACTATAAATAACGGAATGAGTTATACAAGAGGAACAGCAGGAAACAACTATCCGTTCATATATACTACCTCCACTTTTGCATCTGGAGTATTTGAGACTTATGGCACTATTCCCTCTGGAGGTTTATCGGGCTCATATACTTACGCTTCATTTGGATTATCCTCTTCGGGAAATATCAATGACAATTTAGTAGCAGTAGGAGATTTTAATCCTGTATATAGTTTATACACTTCAACATCTTCTGGCACTGGCAGCACTACTTCTGGGCTTTCTGGTGGAACATTTATTTGGCAGATATTTATTCCATCTGCAACACCATCTACTATTTATGCCTCACAGAATTACGGAACACAGATATCAAGCAGTGCAGATATGCCTACTTTGCCACAGCCAATTATGTATGAAGACCAATACAATACAGGAATAAATTTAGGTCCGTTCTATTGGGTTCGCACTCGTGCCTACCCTCCAAACGGCGTAATGCCTAGTGTAGTCTTTGGAAGTACAGTTTTTTCAAGTCCTATAATAACAACATCAACATCTACATCAAGCACAATATGTACTTCAACTACTTCTACTTCAACATCTGTATCCACAACAACCTCAACGTCTACCACAACATCTATAGCATTTACGACTACTGTTTCTTATTATTACTCAAATGTAACTATTACTAATACACAGCCGTCTACAGTTGCACCTTTCCAGCAGATGCTTACTGTAAACAGCTTGGCGTTTTCTGCATATGAAGCCAACAACCTCCAAAATGTATATTTCACCTATCTAAATGGCACAATTATACCGTCATGGCTTGAAAGCGGAAACAGCAACACATCCACTTCAAGCATTTATTGGCTGAAGTTGCCAGGAATAGGAGCAAACGTTATTATTCCATCAGGAATATTGAACTATTCTTCTATGACTATTACAAATTCTCAAAGTTCTGCAACTCCTTCTCCATTCCAGCAGATGGTTCAATTCCAAGAAAGTTCATATTCATCATATTTGACATATAATGGAAATATTGCAAACTTCGAATTCTTTTATGCAAACGGCACAATCATACCAGCATGGATAGAAAGCAACAGTTCAGGCACTTTGACAATATGGCTGAAGCTTGCAAAAGGCATAGGAGCCTCAAGCT